>NZ_JBMQQG010000234.1:0-32892 GCF_057362405.1 Ginsengibacter sp. | reverse complement strand
TCTGAGTTCCAGGTTACATGGTCACCGATCTTAAATTTCTGTTTCAAGACTGTAGTTTTTTAATTAAGAAATGCAACAATCAATTTACCCACTTACTGCTAACTGTATTCTCTTTTGTAATTCTGGAACCACTTCTTCCATAAACCATGGATTTATCTTCACCCAGTTTTGATTTCGGGAAGAAGGATGCGGCAATGGAAAATAGGTTGGCAAATATTCACGATAACTTTTCACCGATTCTGTAAGGCTTCCTTTATAAGCTTTTTTTAAGTAATATCGTTGCGCATATTGTCCTATTAATAAAATAAGCGGGTTGCTTTTAAAATTTTTTAAAATCTGTGGATGCCATAAAGGGGCGCATTCAGGCCTTGGTGGCAGATCGCCTGAGATTGCTTTGCCGGGATAACAAAAGGCCATTGGCAAAATAGAAAAGCATGAAGGATTATAAAATATTTCATCGCTTACATTCATCCATGACTTTAACTTTTTACCACTCGGATCATTCCACGGAATTCCGGTTTCGTGTACACGCCTCCCGGGAGCCTGGCTTATAATAACAATTTTCGAGTATGCATTTAATTGGATGACAGGCCTTGGACCTAACGGTAAATGTTCTTTACAAACTTCACATCGCTGTATTTTATTTAAAAGTGTATTCATGGTAAAAAATCAAAACACATTTATTTCATTCCGCTTGTTTTTCATAATTCAATTTATTATTTATAATTCTTGCCGGCGCTGTATAAGGATGTTCTTGTCCTTTTGATATGCCCATTATATGCATTACTTTCCAACCGCACAGCTTTAAATAATCAGAAACCATAGATCGGTGACAACGCCACCACACAGCTTCAGAGCACATATAAGCTGTTCTTTTTTTCGATGCAATTTGTTCAAGTTGTTTTATGCCATCTTTAAAAGAAGTTGTTTCCATATAATCCGCATAACTTCTAAAAACAATGTGCCTCCAGGCTATATTTTTTGAATCCGGATTTGCTTTTCTTCTTCCTCCAAGGTCTTTTATATGGATATATTGAATGTGGTTTTGAGGCAACGAAATTTCCAGCGCTTCTTTATTGAATTGAGGAAACTTTCGCGAGCCGGGAAAACTCCTGATGTCTGCAATCAATTCAATGTTGAATGAATGCAGCATCGTAACAAACTCTTCTAAAGAACGGGTAGAATGTCCGATTGTCCATATCGTTTTATTTTCTTCTTTCAATTTTTGCAATTCAAAATTGTACCTCTTTAATTATAGCTTTTCAAATGAACGATAACAGGAACCTCACCCCAATGCGGTGGAACTTCTTTACTAGTCAGCAAGGACATTGAAGAAGAGTTCCCGCCTAAATAATTTACCGCATGTTGATACACTACTTTTTTTATTTTATAAAATCGAATAGCATAAGAGCACATAATACAAGGCTCGTGTGTTGAATAGATAACACAACCTGACAGATCGTTCGTTTTTAAATTTTTTACCGCAAGCCTGATGGCTTCTAATTCCGCCTGGCAAGTAATATCATTTTTATTTTTTGAACCTTCGAATGCCCCGGCGATAATCTCATCGCCTCTGGTAATGACAGAGCCTATAGGCGTATCTCTTTTTGCTGCAGCCTCTTTCCCAATACTTCACAGCGCTTAATGTAATGAACATCATTTTCCATATTTAAAACTTCTGGTCAAATCAATTTATATTCTTCATTTTTTTGATACTTTAAATCTTTTGATCTTCAAACATTTTCTTTCGTTATCTCTAAGTTGAGTTTTATAAAAATTATGCGGGAGGATTGGGAATTAATGGTCTCACAGTAATCTCATCTACCAAAAAATTATCGGGTGTTTCTAAAATATGAATGAGTAGTTGTGCAATGTCTTTTGGCTGCAGCATATTTTTGTGTGTTTGTATTCCAGAATCTTCAAAAAAAGCTGTATCAATGCTACCGGGGTTTACGCAAGTAACTTTTATTTTATAAGAACGAAGCTCTTTGAACAAGGCTTCGCTAAAGCCCTGCAGACCATATTTTGTGGCAGAATAAGCAGCGCTTTCAGCTCTCGTTGTTTTTCCAAGTATTGAACCAATGTTGATGATATGAGAAGTGTTTGTATTCTTCTTCATGAAAGGTACAATGGAGGATGTAATGTAGAAAGCTCCGTTTAAATTAGTATTGATCATTTCATGCCATCGTTCAAGCGAAAGCTCATCAATCTTTGTAAAATAACCTGCTCCTGCATTGTTGATAAGCATATCAGGAATATGGGAATCGGAAAAAGTATCTTGTACCCATGATGAAATATCTTTCTGCTTAGTAATATCTATACTGACGGCAATAAAGGTTTCTCTCAATCTATTTTCAAAAGCATGGAATTTGTCTGCATTGCGGGCGAGTCCGTAAACAGTGGCTCCTTTAGTTAATAATGCATGAGCCAATGAAGCTCCCAATCCGCTACTGGCTCCGGTTATCACCGCTATCTTTCCTTCAATATCCATTTATACACATTTAAAATTTCCAATCATTTTATTGCGGTATATAGCTTCCCGGAACAGTTCGAAATCCAATTGCCAAACGATTCCATCCGTTTATTATATTTTGTAGTTAATTATTTTTTTATTTGATAAGGATCTTTGGACATGGTTATAAAATTTTAATTTTATTTCGGGTGAATTTATTCTCAAACCCACTTTAAAATTCTTCGATCACAATCTTATTTTTGTCAGCGCCTAAATGCAAAAGAATCTCTTTAATGCTTTCTATCATTGCATCCGGGCCGCAGATATAGAAATATTGAGATGGATCTTTTATTTTTTCCGTGAGATAACCTTCGTCTATTTTTCGATTATCATACTTCTCTGTTTTCTCGTTAGTAATTGTATTGATAAAATTTTTGCCAAGCATTTTTTCAAACTCGTCTTTAAGAATAATATCCTTTGTTGTTTTGTTGGAGAAAATCAATTTATTATTTCCAAGCTTTTCATCTTTTTGCAATTGTCTGAAAATGGCGATGAAAGGCGTAACGCCAGCGCCGCCTGCAATAAAAGTGCCTTCAGCTTTGTAGTTAATGGCTCCAAATACATCATGCAAAATCAATTCATCACCGGCATGAAGTTTTCCTAATTGGTTCGTTACTCCATTGCGACTACCATAAATTTTAATGGTGAATTCCAGTGTGTCCCATTCATTAAGGCTTGTAAACGTAAAAGGCCTGCGCTCTTCTTTCCAATCGGGAAGATTGATGACGATATCGGTAGCTTGCCCGGGTTTAAATTTATAAGAGTCCGGCTTCGTTAAGGTGAATCGTTTTACATCGTGTGTTACATATTCAGTTTTGAGGATTTTTACAATGTGCTCTTCTTTAGGATATTCATCCATATCTTAATTTTATTTACTGTTTATAAAATAATATAATAGTTCGTGCATAATTTATATTTAATCGCTTTGGTTGAAGCTATAACTATTTTTCTTCTGCGGGTTTTGCAGGAATAATAAACAAAGGCATGGCATGATGGAGAACATTTTCGGCTACGCTTCCCAGTAATATCTTGTCAAGTCCTTCACGGCTGTGGGTTCCCATTACTATTATATCTGCCTTTATTTCTTTTGCCGTTTGCAGAATATTTTCTGCATAATCTCCTTCTTTTATTATCGTTTCAATTTTTTCATCACCTAAATTGCATTTCAGATTATCGAGGTAATCTTCCGCTGTTTTTTTTAATTCTTCAACCGCGTCTGTTTGAACCATTTCTAAGGTACTAAAACTATCATATCCCAATATTGGCGAATAATTGAGAGAAGAATAGTAAGTAGCATCAGATGTTACATGCATCAAAATAGTTTGCGCATGTAAAGCTTCTGCTAATTCGTAACCGGTTTCGGCAATTTTTTGAGCGGCAGTATTGGCATTATTTCATTTCTTCCGGAACATGAAGTACGGCGTCCAGGGCTGGCTTCGGTTGCCGGCTTCTATCCCAGAGTAATGGGTAACCGGTACGATTGGGAACAGGATAATCATTTTTCCAACTCATTCCGTCATGTACTCCCCATAAAGTTACCCTTGCAATTTTATCTTTTCTAATATAAAAAATTTTGAATAATTCTTTGTACCTGTTAGTCAATAATCGTTGAACACTGTCGGGTAATCCGTTGCGATAAGGATCTAAGAAGTTTTTAAATTCTTCCAATTGAAATTGTTTGTCACTCATTCCCTGGCCGATGATCTGGCCTTCTTTTGTTAAGGGTAACACATCTACATCCAGCTCAGTGATCATTACTTTAACGCCGCATGCTGCGAAGGCATCAATGGCTGCCTCTATATATGCTGTTTTAGGATAATCAAGTCCCCAGTGGCCCTGCATGCCGACACCATCAATACGAATACCTTCTTGATGTAACATTTTTACCAGGCGTACAATGCCATCCCTTTTTTCCGGGCGCCACGCATTAAAATCGTTGTAATATAATTCCGTATTGGGAGCAAATTCACTGGCGAACTTAAATGCATATTTTACAAGTGTATCACCATTGCCAAATGCATTTACCCATGACGTGTGCCGATAACTGCCGTCATTATCTATCACTTCGTTCACTACGTCCCATGCATTTACTTTACCCGCATATCTGCCGGCTACCGCTTTGATATGATTTCGCAATCGTTCAATTTGTTCTTCTTTTGAATTAGGCTTTCCTTCTGCATTTATAAAGAACCAGGCAGGCACCTGGTTGTGCCAGACTAATGTGTGCCCAATGATAAACATATTGTGCGCCTGTCCAAAAGCTACAAATGCATCGGCCGGGCCAAAGTTGAAAACGCCGGGTTGAGGATTTATTAAAGCAGCCTTCATCGAATTTTCGAGTGTTATACAATTGAATTGTTTAAGCACTATATCCTGAGATGCCTTATCCGCTCCAGAAACGATGGCATCATTAACCGAAACGCCCATCAGAAATGCTTTACTGTATACGTTTTTTAAGGTTGTAGCGCTTCCAGGCGAGGTGGACATCTTTTTAGTATCGCGGCAACTTTGCAGGCAAAGAAAGAAAAATAATACTGTGTATATTATTGGATTTGCTTTCATAATATTTTATGCAACCACATTTACCAGTTCGCCTATTTTATCGATCGTAATTAAAATTTCATCGCCTCTCTTTAGTGTAAAATCATTTCCGGGTACAATGCCGGTACCGGTCATGATCATGCACCCAAAGGGGAATGAACATTCGCGAAAAATAAAAGAAGTTAACTCTTCCGGGGTACGTTTCATTTGGTTGATAGCAATACTATCTTTAAAAGCAATTTCACCGTTTCTGCTGATGGTTAAAGTAATAGTTGTAGCCGCTTCGATTGGCTTTTCCGTAAGCAATATACAAGGGCCAAGGGCGGCACATCCATCATATGTTTTTGCCTGCGGCAGATATAAAGGATTTTCTCCTTCAATACTACGGCTGCTCATATCATTGCCAATAGTATAGCCTATTATTTTTCCCGAACTGGTTACCACCAGTGTTAATTCTGGTTCCGGCACATCCCAGGTGCTGTCTTTTCTTATTCTTACAAAACCTCTGTTGCCAACTATACGGTGTGGCGTGCTTTTAAAAAAACATTCAGGTCTTTCTGCTTCGTACACACGGCCGTAGAAGTCTCCACCACCGGCGTCTTTACTTTCTTCCTGTCTTCCAATTTTGCTTCGCAAATAAGTTACTCCACAAGCCCATAATTCCTGGTTATTACCAATAACCGGGAGTAATTCCTCAACCAGTGAACCGTTACCTGCAATTGCATCTTTAATAAATGCTGTTGCAGATTGAAAAGCGTTATCGTCGTTGATCAGGTTTTCCCAGTTGGCCTTAACTGCGTAAAATTTTTCATTTGATTCGATTACCGTTCCATTACCGGTGTTGTACAATTTCATTTTTATCTTCTTTTTAATTTGTAGCGCTTATCATCATAAAAAGTCACTTCATATCAGCGTTTAACCTTACTTGTTAGTTCAGCGGCGCAATAATCTTTCCTGTATTTGCAAGCAAAATAAGATTTTAAAATTCTAATGTATTTAATGTCTTCCAAATTAGTGAGAATCCCTGGTTACCTCACTACCCGAATTTCCCTTTAGAAAATCAAGATCAGCACCTTTATCGGAACCCATCACATGTTTTATGTACAAACTGACATATCCTCTCTCTGCTACAGGTTTAGGAGCTGTCCATTTTTTTCTTCTTAATGCTAATTCTTCATCTGTTACGTGTAAATGTAATTTTCTTTGTGAAACATCCAGTTCGATCATGTCTCCATTTTGCACCAGGGCCAAATTACCGCCGATAGCTGATTCCGGCGATACATGCAATACGGCGGTGCCATAAGCGGTACCACTCATTCGCCCATCGCTTATGCGAATCATATCTTTAACGCCTTGCTGTAATATTTTTTTGGGTAAAGCCATGTTGCCAACCTCCGGCATACCAGGATAACCAACCGGCCCAACATATTTTAAAACCATTACGCACGTTTCATCGATATCCAGATCTGGATCATCAACCAGGGCATTATAATCTTCTATACTTTCAAATACAACTGCACGACCTTTGTGTTTTAACAGAGCCGGTGTGGCTGCAGAGGGTTTTATTACGGCACCATTTAAAGCGAGATTGCCTTTTACCACCACACAGCCAGCCTCCGGGATCAATGGCTTTTCCAAAGTGGCAATTACATCATCGTTGTAGCATTCAGTATTGCCTTTGATATTGTCATGATGATTTTTGCCGGTAACCGTTATTATATTCTTGTGTAAAAGATCTTTTAGTTCATTTAAGATTACCGGTAAGCCACCGGCATAATAGAAATCCTCCATCAGGTATTTACCTGAAGGCATCAGGTTTAGTAACAATGGAATTTTACTGCCAATTCTATCAAAGTCATCAAGGTTTATGTCGACACCAATTCTACCGGCAATAGCTATCAAATGAATTATAAAATTAGAAGAACCTCCAACCGCTGCATTTACCATGATGGCATTTTCAAACGCTTCCCGAGTCAAAATTTTATCAATGGTTAAATTTTCCTTCACCATTTCCACTATTCGCCTTCCACTCAATTGCGCCATCTGCTTTTTTCTGCTATCGGCCGCAGGAATTGCTGATGCGCCACTAAGGGTTAAGCCCAACGTTTCAACCATTACAGCCATAGAACTTGCAGTGCCCATCGTCATACAATGCCCTATACTCCGGCTCATGCAACTTTCGGCTATCGCACACTCTTCTTGGGTCATCTTCCCCGTCTTCATATCTTCATCAAATTTCCATACATGGGTGCCACTGCCAATAGTTTGGCCCTTATATCTACCATTAAGCATTGGGCCTCCGGGCACTACAATTGTGGGTAAGCCCACACTGGAAGCACCCATTACCGTTGATGGAGTAGTTTTATCGCAGCCGGTTAACAACACTACTCCATCGATAGGATTTCCCCGAATGCTTTCTTCTGCATCCATACTGGCGAGGTTCCGGAAAAGCATTGCTGTTGGCTTAAGTAAAGTCTCACCCAGGCTCATTATAGGAAATTCCAAGGGAAAACCACCGGCCTCCAAAACGCCACGTTTCACCATTTCAGCATGTTCCCGGAAATGGGCGTTACAAGGCGTGAGTTCACTAAATGTGTTGCATATACCAATTACGGGTCTCCCATCAAACATATCGAGAGGCATGCCTTCGTTTTTCATCCAACTCCGATAGAGGATCCCGTCTTTATTTTTTTTACCAAACCAGTTATGGCTTCTGAAATTATCACTCATGTATAATGAATTTGAATAAATTTATTCGTTACCCGCTTTATTGTTACTTTGGTTCGTGATCCATTTCCGCGGTGCACTTCTTGCATACGCGAGAACCCAGGTTGAAAGGATGTAACATGCTCAACCATTTCAATTATATATTACCTGCTAAGCCGCATATATCCGGGTCTCAACTGACCATATTTGCCAGCCAGACTTCGTGCTATTTTAGTTCGTTACAGGCACTTCTTTTTTCATCTTCGTTACCTACAACTAATGATGGCTGACTCCCCTCAATATTAAGGCACCCCTGCTAATATTTTGTCATAAACTTGCCTGTTCTGCTCATTTTGAAAATGTAATAACTGATAGCAACTATTGCTTGTTCAGCGACGAGTCTAATCCAATGTGATGTTGACTTATAAGGAACATAACCGACAATTTTGCCTGTCAAAGAATTAAAATGATAAAAAGCTTTCACTCCTAAGGCCGGCGATTCGGCGCCTATAGTATTTTCCGCTGATTTCATGAAAGATGATTACGTCTTTTAGATTACTGAATACTTTTTAAAAAGACCCAATGTAGAAACAAAAGGTCGATTTGCCGTATGAGAGGCTTAAACGTAATTGCGTTTCAAAATTTGATCGCAGACACGAATAACCTTTTAATCAGAGTTATATTGTAGCACTACATCACCATTCACTCTAACAAAATGAGATTTGCGATTGGCAACTGCAAAATCATAAAAGAACTATTAACCCGGCATTATCAATTTTTTTTGAACTTATTTATCCCACCAAATTCTTGTGCTTAATTTATCAGGCCCTTGTAAAGCAATTGCCGCATTTACATTATTTGTATTTACGGATAATTCAGAAGTTGGGTAAGTAAGCCTCCTGATAAAAGTTCCGGTAGGTACGTCCGGGTTGTTAGGTTGCCCATATGGGTTAGGCGTTAACGCAGGAAAACCACTCCTTCTGAAATTAGCAAAAGCTTCAGGACCATTTAAAAATGACGCAATCCAATATTGGGTGTTGATTTGTTCCAGCTCAGTCCCTGCAACGAGCGGATTTGCAGCTACGTAAGTATCTCTGTCGCCGGCAGCTATGGCACAGCCTGGATCATAAGTAGCCATTTGGTCCATGTGGGCTTTTATTCCATTAGAAAAATATTGGTCAGCAGTACCTGTAGTTATCCAGCCCCTGAAAGCAGCCTCAGCCAACAACAAATTTGTTTGGGCGGCAGTAACAAAGAATACAGGAGCGGAACTTTTTACGATCCTTCTCCTATCTGCCTGGCTGTAATCATAAAAGCTTGCCAACCCATCAACGGTTGCTTGGGCAACAATACTACCGTTGTCAAATCCCATTGGCATTCCAATTTGCTGAGCAGGGCTTGTAGAACCCACACCGACTGTTTGTCCATTGCCAGAAGTGGCGCCTACATAACGAATAGCAATAGCCGACAACCTTGGATCATTTGTATTTTTAAGCTGATCAACAAAAGGCTTGGTCAGGTAAAAATTGGCAGCCTCACTACCATTGAGCGTACCGCCAATAGGCTGTGTATAGTTACCATCATGTCTCATGTAAGCGTTATCAGCATTGGAAGTTATTACACCTGCCGCGAAGGCAGCCTGAACGGTGGCCTGGGCTTTGGCAGCATCAATTTTAACAAGCCTCATGCCCGCTCTCAATAACAATGAATTGGCAAATTTTTTCCATTTAGCAATGTCTCCTGCGTATAGCACATCTTGCGTTTCGATTACCCCTGTAGTGCTTAATGCTGCTGATGCCTCTGTCAACTGCTGAATGATGTCCGGGTAAATATCCTTCTGCTGATCATATGAAGGAAAAAATACCTGGTCGGTATAACCAGCACCTCCTTGTGAATAGGGGATGTCACCGTATTCGTCAGTAAGAATCATGAATGCATAAGACTGGAATATGCGGGCCATATTATAGAGGTTACTTCTTGCAGCGTTATCTTTTGTTTTCACAATTACATCATGTGTATTTTTAATGACATTTTCATAATAACCTATCCATATAGGGGAAGTGGTACTTTCCCTGCTATCCTGGTTAAAATTGGCGCCGGCCAGTACGCCACCGTTTGGGGTAACCATCTGCTGAACGATCCCTATATCAAAAACCAGTGATTTTACAGGAAATGAGGTATTGATAACTGCATTGTTTAAAAGAAGCACAGGATCAATTGCGGTAGGGTCAGTAGTATTTTTATTTAGTCGTTCCAATCCCTTATCGCAGGAAGCGGCGAATAATATTAAAACCGCCAGTAAACTATAGTTACATATTTTTTTCATAATTAGTCGTATTAGAATTTAATATTTAAGTTCAAACCCAACCCTCTTGTTGTGGGAATGCTAGGAGACTCCAGCCCGATCATATTATCAGAACCGTACCCGGAGGATTCAGGGTCAATGTTGTCAATCCATTTCTTAATAATAAGAACATTATTAGCAACCAAATCGAGCTTAACGCCCTTAACCGGCCATCGCGACGGAATAAATTTTGTAAAATCGTATCCTACCGTTATTTGCCGGAGTTTCCAATAACCTCCGTTATAGATAACAGCCTCAACAAGAGCTTGTGATCTAAGGTGCTCCCAGTAAGTTTGATTTTTTGCTACGGCTGTGTTGACGTTTCCATTAGGATCCACGCCATCTCCTGTCACCCCGCTTTCTCTTCCTTGCAATGTCATTTTATGAAGCCCTTCGCGGATAGCGTTGAAGTTAGTACCTGATAAAACTTTGTTGCCTAATTTATAATCTATGAACACGGACAAACTGATTCCTTTGTAACTAAATGAATTAAGAAAGCCTCCGGTCCATTTAGGCAAGGCACTTCCAAACAAAACTAGGTCGGGTGTACGCAATGGTATTCCGTTTGACTGAAAAATTCTTCGCCCTTTTGCATCCCGGGCATATCCATATCCGGCAATTTGCCCAATCTCTTTTCCAACAACATCTCTCACTTCACCATTAAAAGGATGGCTTCCTATAGTAATCCTTTCGCCGGGTGTACTGGTAAGAATGCTGAGCACCCTTGTTTTGTTGAATGAAGTATTAGCAGTAAAATCCCATGTAAAAGTTTTTGTTCTTACCGGTATTACATCCAGCAAAACTTCAAAACCTAAATTGCGGCTTTTACCACTGTTGATACTTGTGTTTACAAACCCTGAAGCATCTGATATTTGCACCGGAACAATCTGGTCAGTAGTTATTTTTCTGTATGCAGCCACATCAAGACTCACCCTGCTGTCAAACATTTTTAATTCAAGTCCTACTTCTGTTTCAGCAGTTCTGCTAGGCCTTAAATTGGCATTGGGCACTGTAGCGCCGCTTCCTCCTACCGGAACCGCCGTTCCTGCCGGATTATTAATCAAATTAGAATTAATAGTATAGAATAACTGGTTAGAATAAGGAGCAACGTCGCCATCACTACCTACTTCCGCGTATCCCATTCTAATCTTTCCAAAAGTCAACCAGGGTAAGCTGTTCTTAAATGTTTCTGAAAAAACATATGCGCCGGAAACTGAAGGATATAATATGCTTCTGTTAGCCGCGGACAATGTAGAGAACCAATCGTTTCGAACAGTTCCATTCAGATACAACGTGCGGTTCCAAGATACTTCACCAGAACTATATAAAGAGTTTACACCTTTCTGAGAAAGATTATAAATAGGATTTTTTGCCCTGCCATTCTGAACAGTATAAAGATCCCTGATAACAAAATCAGTTACCTGCACATTGTTTACATCAGTACGCCTGCGCATTTGATTGCCCCCACCGGTGAGAGAGACAGCAAAATTTCCAAATTCTTTGGTAGCATTAACCAGGAAATCAAGGTTAGTTTCTCTGAAACGGCGTGACTCCTGCGTGTAGACGCCGTTTACAAAACCAGCAGGTGCTGAACCCCTTGAGGCCTGGCCGGTAGGAAAATTATTTACATCTTCATCACGTGACCAGTAATCCTGGCCAAAGCGACCCTGGACAAAAAGCCAGGGAAGGATATTATATTTTGTTGAAATGTTTCCAAAAATTCTGTCTCTTCTTATATTATGGAACTGTTGCGATAATTCCCAAAATGGATTGGTTCTGTTTTTGAATCTTGAATAAACATATTCATCTTCAGTGCCGGGGTTGAATTTATTCGCTTCTAACACACTTAATGGCATCGAATTGGCTAATGCCATCAAAGCAGTTGGGATGGTATTGTCCTGGTTGGATATGTTTGGAGGATTTTTATTTACCTCATTTGTGTAATTAACATTACCTGCGAAACTAAATTTATCAGATAAATTATAACTAAACCCAAGATTCATGCCCTTACGGTTAAAGCTGTTATTGGGTACAATTCCCAGGTTATCTGTATTATTTAATGAAAGATGCATACCTCCCTTGTCACCACTACTTTCCATTGTAACAGTATTTGCAAAGTTTTGGCCATGGCGGTAAAATTCTTTAATCCGGCTACCCTGGGGTACATAAGGAATGCCGGGGGTATTAAATAATGTCTGGGTCATACCGGGTTGAAATTTTTCACCAAAAGACCATTCGCCAGAGGTTGGATTTGGGGTAGTAGGACGAACCCCGTTTTCTCCCTGGCCATATACTTTTTGATAATCGGTAAAATCCAAAGGTGTTTCGTCGGTGTAATTTCCATTATACGTTACGCCCAGGCCCTTACCTTTTCCTCTTGTTTTAGTGGTGATCATGATAACTCCGTCTTTAGCCCGTGAGCCGTAAAGTGCAGAAGCGGGAGCTCCTTTCAGAATACTCATGCTTTCAATATCATCCGGGTTAATACTTGATAAGCCGTCTCCACCATCTGAAAAAACGCCGCCACCTGCAACACCAATTGTATTATCGTTGAAATTGGTATTGTCAACCGGTACTCCATTAATTACGATCAATGGGTTGTTTTGCCCTGAAATGGAAGATTGGCCCCGGATGCGAATCTTTGAAGTTCCTCCCGGGCCGGTTCCTAACGAAGTAATGTTTACCCCGGCAACTTTACCCTGCAAGGCATTCATAACATTTGGAGTTCGGTTTACAGAAAGTTCATCCGGATTAACATTGGTTGTAGAATAACCTAACCCTCGTGCCTGTTTGGTAATACCTAAGGCAGTAACTACAATTTCGCCAAGATTCTTAGCTGTGCCGGATATCCGGATATTGATAGAATTCCGGTTGCCCACTGTTTCTTCCTGTGTTTCTGACCCAACGTAGCTGAACACGAGAACATCGGTTTTTGCTGCATTAATTTTGAATCTCCCCGACTGATCAGTTACCGTTGCCCTGTTGGTATTTTTAATCTGAACGGTAACCCCGGAAACGGGCTGGTTGTTTTCATCTAAAACTCTTCCGGTAACTGTTGTTTGAGCTTTTGCGGCAATAGAAAAAGCAAAAAGCAGGAGAGAAAAAAGAAACCTCGTTAAGCCCGGTACATAAGCCGGTTGTAGTTTTTTCTTCATAAAGCAATTCGTTTAAGTAAATGAATAATTAGGGGATTTTGTATTCCCCCTGGGTTTAGAAAACCAATGCTAAATTAGAAATACGTTGAAGCAAAAACTTCCAATAAAAAACTTCGTTGGATTTTATAAATTCTCTTAAGATAAATTCCCTTTCTTTATAGAGTAATTATATTATTAACGATTGCAGAAAAGGACTTACGAGATACCTGGTCTTAATTACTATGAATCAATTTCTCCTTCACCAAAAGAAAGCCTTGGAGTTACGCCTGTTTCCGCATATAACGGAAATAGGCGTCATCAAGAATTCGGCTATTCGACTGAATGGTTTTCGCCGGATGGTGGATGAAGGACTAAAAATATATTATATACAGGATGGCAAATTTGAATGGACAATTAATAAACAATCTTTTGTATTATATCCCGGCGATGCAGCACTAATACTACCGGCAACGGAGTTTGGAAACGAAAATAATGTATTAGAAATTGGCTGTTTTTCCTGGATCCATTTGGATGTAAAACGGAACGAAAAGGAATTTCTTTTAACGGGTTGCTGGAGCAGTCTATCAGATAGAGAAGCCCATACCGTTAGTAAGATCTTGCAAATGAACAAGTCACCAGTGCTTCAGAAATTTACCGAAGCAGGTCACATTTTCAAATCTATTCAGGCTGAATTATTCAACAAGGAAGTGGGTTACCAGGCACGCATAAATCATTTACTGGATGAAATTTTGATCCAGATGGCAAGACGTTTCTCCAGGATATCCAATCCGGGACGAGATTTTCCTACAGCATTTATGAAACTGGAACACGAGCTGAGGAGGGATCTTTCACATCAATGGACGGTAGAAGAAATGGCGGCACTGGTAGGACTGGGTACTACATTATTTAATGACAAAGTGAAAAGTTATTCGGGTTTTTCACCGGTAAGTTATCTTATCAATATCCGGATTGCAGAAGCAATTAAGTTATTGAAAAATCCAGCCATCAGCCTCACCGATATTGCATTGGATACCGGGTTTTATTCTTCTCAGCATTTCTCGACCACTTTTAAAAAACTAACTGGCTATACGCCAAGTCAATTTAGAAAAAATCATTTACGAACGAAATAATTATTTCAACCATGGAATGTATCATCACCATAGAACTCGGCACCAATGCAGTAAGAGTATATGCATTTGATTTGCATGGCAATATTCTTGGGTCGCTAAAGGGATACTGCCCCACATTTCATAGTGAACCGGATTATAGTGAACAGGATCCCGACCAGATCTTTATCACTATGATGTATGTGCTGAAAAACCTTTTGAACGATTTAATACATCCAAAAAAATATAAGGTATTATCTGTCTGTTTCAGTGCATCCATGCACAGTGTGCTTGCGGTGGATAAAAGAGGAAACCCAATGGGAAACGCTATTACCTGGGCAGATAACAGGGCTAACAAGGAAGCAGCGGAACTCAAAAATTCAGCTCTCGGTAAAAGGATATATAAAACTACCGGCACGCCGCTGCACCCCATGTCACCACTAACAAAAATTGCCTGGATAAAAAACAATGAAAAGGAAAAATTCAAACAGGTTAGTAAATTTTTATCGCTCAAGGGTTATATCCTGCAGCAACTAACGGGCGAGTACATGATTGACTACAGTATTGCTTCCGCAACAGGCCTGCTTAATATTCACAAAATTCAATGGGAGCCTGAGGCCCTCAAATTTGCAGGTATCACCGCAACCATGTTACCAGACCTGGTGCCTGTTTTTACATGTGCAGGAAAATTAAATCAGGCATACCAAACATCATTGGGTCTATCAGCGGATACCAAACTTCTTGTTGGTTCCAGCGATGGATGCATGGCTACACTGGGAGACGGAATAAATGGCGAAGGGATGGCAAACATAACTGTAGAAGATAGTGGTGCTGTAAGAGTAATGGGAGATAAAGTTTTACAGGATGATAAACAACGCTTCTTCAATTATTTGCTTACAGAAAACCGGTATGTGTCCGGAGGGCCTACGAATAACGGAGGGATCATTTTTGAATGGTTCACCAGGCAGTTTGGTGATTTTAAAAATCCATTTGATATCGAAGATAGCATGTCGGAGTTAATCAATGAAGCTTCAGGCATTTTAGCCGGATCGGACGGTTTAATATTTCTTCCGTATTTGTTGGGCGAAAGAGCACCCATATGGAATGCTAATGCACGTGGTGTTTATTTCGGAATAAATATAAAGCACACCAAAGCGCATTTTTTAAGAGCCGTCATCGAAGGCATTTTATATGAAATTTATAGTATTGGCAAAACCCTCCAGGAACATCGTGCCTTTAACAAGCTTTCTATTAACGGAAGTTTTGGTACACTCCCCTTTTTTGTACAAATGGTGGCCGATATCTACAATAAACCCGTCCGGTTCAGGCAAAATTACAATAGTGTAAGCTATGGTTCTTACCTAATAAGCGCGACGGAAATGGGTATCTACAGTTCTCTCGATGAAGCCGTAAAAACAGTTGTGTTGGGAGATTTTGTACCCCCTGAAAAAAATAATCATAGAACTTATCTAAAATATTACAAAATATTTGAAACACTTAGTACTAAACTGGCTGATGAGTTTGCTGAAATTGCTGCCCTGCAACAGTCGTAAACCAGAACGCTTTTAACTATTACCATAATTATGTCTGAAAATATGCCGGTCAAAACTTATCCGAATATCTTTTACAGCCTTGCTGCCCTTTGTGTTGTTGCATCGGTAATCTTTTGGATAGCAGGGCAAATAAATATAACCGGTTGGTTGATCGCTATATTTTTTGTATGTATTGCATTTGCCTTTAGAGGTAGCAAATTGCTGAAAGGAATGTCATTTACAGCAATCATTTTTGCCTCGGTGACACTGGCCATGTTCCACCCGCAATATTTTACAGAATGGGGAACTTTCAAATTGAGTAATTCCATCATTCCTTTAATACAGGTGCTCATGTTTGGTATGGGCTCATCGATGGGCGTTAGAGATTTTGCTTCCATTGCTAAATCACCAAAAGGAGTAATCATTGGTGTGGCTTGCCAATTTTCCATAATGCCGTTGCTTGGTTTTGCACTGGCAAGCCTTACCAACTTTGGGCCTGAAATAGCTGCCGGCATTATATTAATAGGATGTTCACCCAGTGGGCTGGCATCTAACGTGATGGCCTACCTGGCAAAAGCAAATCTTGCTTTGTCAATAACAATTACTTCCGTCACTACACTACTTGCTCCTTTTGTTACGCCTTTGCTCATGAAATATTTTGCTGGTGCACTGGTCGAAATTAATGTGATGAGCATGATGTGGGATATTTTTAAAATGATCATTATACCCATCGGTGCAGGTTTAATTTTTAATAAGTTATTTTTTGGAAAATTAAAGTGGCTTGATAAGACCTTGCCATTTATTTCTATGTTCAGTATCGCGGCTATCGTTACCATAATTGTAGCAGCCGGCCGCGATAATTTGATGAAGATCGGGCTCTTGCTAATCCTGGTTGGGTTAATTCATAATTCGTTTGGTTATTTATTGGGTTACTGGACAAGCAGGTTATTCAGGTTGCCTGAGCGGGACTGCCGTACAGTTGCCATTGAAGTCGGTATGCAAAATGCAGGACTGGCTTCAGGTATTGCGAAACAAATGGGGAAAATTGGAACCGTTGGCCTGGCAGCTGCGGTATTTGGCCCATTGATGAACATCACAGGATCTGCGCTGGCAAGTTGGTGGCACAACCGTTTGCCGCGAAAGGACGAAGAACCTATAGCCGGCAAAGAATATATCTCACTACATCAAAAAAATGCATTATGAAAAAAATGAAAATTTTAGTTACAGCAATTACATTATGTGGCATTGTGCAATTTGCACAGAGCCAGCAAGTGCAAATAAGTAAGGAAGAATTAATTGCCTTAACACCCGAATGGAAAGGCGAACGTTTCCCGGATGGAAGACCAAAAGTTCCCGACGATATCATACGAAGAATGAAATCAGTTAGCGTAGAAGAAGCATGGGCTGTTATGAGCAATGCTGGTTATAAATACCAGGTTGCCGAAGATTGGCAAGTCATCAATCCGGATAGCGTGCTGGTGGGCCGTGCAGTAACTACAACGTTTATGCCCGGGCGGCCTGACGTATGGAAGGCCATAGATTCATTAGGAAAAAAACAAGGCAGAAGAGCTCAAAATGTTTGGACCGTTGAAATGTTGGTAAAAGGAGATGTGTATGTCGCGGATCAGTTCGGCGCAAAACGAAACGGGCCTACTATTGGTGATAACGTAGGTAATGCCATCTATGCCCGAACAGGCAATGGAATTGTTTACGATGGCGCCATAAGAGACCTGGAAGGTTTAAAAGAAATAGGTGGTTTTACATCTTATTATACCAGCTATGATCCTTCATATCATAACCCCGGCGGCGGGCAAAACAGAGATTTAACCACTATGATAGTTGGAATCAATCACCCTACCCGTATTAGAACTGTAACGGTAATGCCCGGAGATGTTGTGTTGGGTAAGATGGGAGTGGTAGTTTTCATCCCACCACAACTGGCCGAACAAGTAGTGAAGACTTCAGAAATTGTGCGTTTACGCGACCAGTTTGGCCACCAGCGGTTAAGAGAAGGAAAATACACGGCCGGGCAAATTGATGCCCGCTGGACAGATGACATCGAAAAAGATTTTTCGAAGTGGTTAAACGATCATATTAATGAATTGCCGGTTGGCAAAGAACAGATACAGGAATATTTAAAAGACAGAACCTGGTAAACTATCAAGAATAGTCGAATCCAGGAATCAAACAATTAATTATTAAAACTAAAAAACTAAGATCATGTCAAATTCAAGGAGGTCATTTTTGACGAAAGCGGCAATCGCTGCTGCCATTACACCTTTCGCATCATTATCAACTTTTGGGAAGGGAATTACGGAAGCGGTAGATAGAACGCCAAAATCTTCAGCCCCTTCCGATTTAAAAATAACCGGCGTGAAGTGTGCTTATTCCGGTGGTGGTTTATTCGTAAAAATTTTTACTAACCAGGATATATGGGGCAGCGGTGAAGCGGTAGACGCTATCGGCGGAACGTATTATTTAGTGCAGCGAATAGGAAAGCAAATAACCGGGAAAAGTCCTTTAAACCCGAACAGGATTTTTGAGGAATTGAGAAAAGGAAATTTCTTCGGCGGCGCCCAATCAGGAATGTATGTTGCGGTGCTATCAGCATTTGATGCTGCGCTGTGGGACTTGTGCGGCAAAGCCCTTGGCCTGCCTGTTTACCAGTTATTGGGTGGTAAGTTCCGTGATAAAGTGAGGGTCTACTGTGATACAGAATTATACGCAGTAAGAAATCCTGCACCGGAAGATTATGCAAAAGCTGCAACAGACGCCGTGAGCAGGGGATACACCGCTGTTAAGTTTGATATTGATGAAGCAAATGATCCAAATAAATTTGACCGGTACAACTGGACCGCCAGTAATGCTGAACTGGAAAGAATGTATAACTCCATTGAGGCTGTCCGCAAAGCTGTAGGACCGCACATTGACATTTGCGTGGACATGCACGGCCGCTATGATGCACCGACAGGAAGAAAAGTGGCCAAAATGATGGAGCCTTTAAATCTTATGTGGCTGGAGGAGCCGGTACCTGCCGATAATATAGATGTATATAAAACGATCACACAGGAAACAAGTACACCAATTTGCGCCGGGGAAAATTTTTATCTCGGGTATGGTTATACCCGTTTACTATCAGAAGCGGCCATTGATATCATTATGCCGGACCTTCAGAAGTGCGGTGGCCTTGGCGAAGGGCAGCGCATAGCAAATCTTGCCAATTTATATTATACTCCTTTTTCACCACATATGGTTGGTTCGTTTCTTGGGGCTATGGCCACTGCGCATGTTTGTGCTTCGGTACCCAATTTTCATATCCTGGAATGGCAAACATTGAGTGACACTCAACCAAAATGGAGAGAGATCATAACATACGATAAACCATTTATTGAAAAAGGATTTCTTGTATTATCTGACAAACCTGGCATTGGCGTAGAGCTTAATGTAGAAGGATTGAAAAAATATGCAGTTCCCGATGTTCCCTTCTTTGAGTAAGTAACTTGCTTTAAACCGGTAACAGGCACAGAAGTAAAGTTCCTGTTATTTGGTTTTCAGTTATCTGCCTGTTAGTGGACAGTTGTATATCTGCTAAGCTCTAATTCACTTCATTAGAAATTGCATTATAATCCTACCCGAATGCAATTGCAGGCACCAGGCTGATCAGTAAGAAAAATTTTCAGTCTCATCATTCATTAATAAAAAAAATAAAAAATAATGTCTTATTGCATCGGTATTAAAGATGCCACAAAACCACCCCGGCGAAGTAATTTAACATCAGCTGAACTTGTTTTATCCACGACTAAATATTGTGTTTCGAAATCTTTATCGTGTTTGCCATCAGCAATTAATGTGAGTTTATACTTTATCCCTTTAGGTAAAAAATCAAACTTTATTGTTTTAATTTTTTCTTTTAATTCTGCATTAATGCCTCCTATATACCACGAATTACCTTTGCGGCGTGCAATTGTAACGTCTTTGCCGGGATAACCATCAAGCAATTTGGTATCGTCCCATGCATTTGGAACTTCTTTAAGAAATGTTTTTGCAGCATCAGGAAGTTCATAATAACCTTCAGGACGATCTGCCATGTGTTGTAATCCGGATTCAAACACTACACTCAACGCCAACTCGTGGCCATAAGAAGTAACATGGGGATATTGAGAATTGGTAAAGGTAACTGGCGTATAATCCATTGGTCCCACTACATTTCTTGTAAAAGGAAGGATAGTGTTATGCTCTGGTGCCGCCATAGTAAAATCTGGCCCGTTATTGTACCACTCGGCTCCTCTCACTGCTTCCATTGTCATCAGGTTCGGATATGTCCTTGACCACCCTCTTGGCACTATGCAACCATGAAAATATACCATCATCTTAAATTGAGCAGCGTCCTTCAAAATATCAAGATAATATTTAATCATATCCTGTTTTTCGCTTTCAAAGAAATCTATTTTCACCCCAACAAATCCCATTTTCTCTAACCTGGTAAATTCGTTCACACGATTTTCGTGAGTAAGCATCCGGTCCTTTGGGGTGGCGGAAACCCATGTATGGTTTCCTCCTGAATTATACCATATCAATGGCTTGACACCCTTGGATAAAATATATTTTGCAGCATCTTCAACATTCCCACCATTAGCCATCTTATCCCATTCCCAATCAAGCAATGTGTAGGGCCAGTTCATTTCAGTCGCCAAATCCGCAAATGCACAAACGGTTTTGTAATCTTTTGTGCCATGGTTGCTTGACCAGTAATTCCATGAAACAAGTCCTGGTTTTATCCAGTCTGTATTTTTAATTACGGATGGCGGGGAAACATCATCCACTAAAGTAGAGGTAACAATATCTGAAAGGCTCCCCATAATAATCACACGCCAGGGCGATTTCCATGGAAGCACGATCGTGGGTGTTGATTTACCCGTGCCCCTTCCATCTTTAGGGTTTGGGAAAGTAAGTTTATATTTCGATTCATCAGTAACATTGCTCAGTTTTGTACCGCAATAAGTACTGTCTAAACCTGCTTCGTGCAGTAGAAACCAACATGAGCTATCTTTTGTTTGAAAAAGAGCCGGGTAACTCCATTCCTGTTTCTCCACTTTATCATCGCTCATCATCGTGTAAAGACCTTCATTAGCGGGATTCCACTTTTCCATCCAACGGGTTGTTTCGTTTGGAATCGTATAGGCAGTCAGTTCATCTATCATAACAAAAGAACCTTTTTTTTCCGGGAATTCATAACGAAAAGCAATGCCATCGTTGTAAGCCCTGATAATGATATTCAATTTTGCTCTGGAAGGATTTTCGAAAGAAACTACTATTTCATTTGCTGAATTGGGGCAAAGGGATTTTTTACCATGCAAAGCCGTGTATTGTTCATTAATCAAAGTCGGTTTTCCGGCTTTCAGAAATTTTAATTCTTTTGAAAAATCCTGGTCATTTCTTGACAATCCCAAATCTATTCGGGGAATGGCTTCTGAAACTTTACTCCCATTATTATAGGAAGTATTAAGGTACCATTCTCCTGCATCTGTGTTTTGCTGACTAAAAAGCGATACACTGATTTTTTGATTGGGCGATTGAACCGTTAGTTTCTGGGCAAAAGTTGTGATGGCACAGAGTTCGATAACAATAAATGATATAATTTTTAGCATCTGTTTTTTTCCTGGTATCATTTAGTTATAATTTCACTACTACTTTTTGTCCTGCATATGTTATTACTTTATCTGGTGTGGCAACTACATTTCCTCCAACACCTTTATTAGTATCAACAACAACGATATTGAATTTCCTGCTTTCAGGCATTCCAGGAAAAGTGCCATTCCTATCGTTGATAGTTAATCTCCTTTTAGCATCATCCCAATTAAAAACAATAGTGGAATAAATTCCCTTCTCATAATTGTAGTTATCGTTCTCATCTTCATACAACACAAATTTTCCATTTTTGCCCGGATAAATACGAATTTCCAGGTTATCCCATTTTTTTTCTTCAGCAAATTGTACAACTGGCCCAATTGGAATAATGGAACCGGATCTTACATAAAGAGGAATAATATCAAACGGCGTTTCCCTGGTTATTTTTTTCCCGCCGCTGATTTTTTCACCGGTCCAGAAATCATACCAGTCGGTACCAGCAGGCAAGTACAATTCTTTTGTTTTGATTTTACTGAAATCTTCGGCCAGCGATGTATCTTTTCCGTTAACGACAGGCTTTATATACATAGCATTGGTAACCGGGCTTACCATGATGGATTTGCCAAACATAAACTGGTCATCAATATCCAATGCATTTTTATCTTTTGCAAAATCCATTACAAGAGCACGCATCATACTGGAATGGTTAGCTGTAACATCCCACGAAGTGGAATAGATATAAGGTAGTAGCCTATAGCGCAGTTTTATATATTTTTCTATGGCATCAAAATCCCGATCACCTGCCTTGCCAAACTGGTAAATTTCACGGGGGGCATCAGTTCCATGCGAACGCATCATTGGGCAGAAAGTGCCGAACTGCAACCAGCGAACGTATAGTTCACGGTATTCGGGGTCTTCCAGTTTCTTTTTAAAATTCCATAAAAAGAAACCACCAATATCGCTGTTCCAGTAAGGGATGCCACATAAAGAAAAATTAAGACCGGCAGAAATCTGGTTTCTTAATGCATGCCATGAAGCTGTAACATCACCCGACCATGTATTGGCTCCAAAGCGTTGCTGTCCGGCGAATGCAGAACGGGTAAGAATAAATACTCTTTTGTTTGAATCAACTGCACGCTGATGTGTATACACGCCGCCAACCGTCATCAATGGAAAAGCATTACGTACTTTTCTAAAAGAACCGAGATAAGTCTTTTCATCAAAATCGGAAGGCTTAACATCCAGATGGTCCGGCTCCGATGAATCCATCCACCAGCCATCTATTCCCAATGCATGCATCTTGCTAAGGTATTTCCAGTATATATCGCGGGCCACGGGATTATAGGGATCGTACACTCTTACACCGGATGGGTAATCACGCCGCGGAGGCCATATAGTAGAACCCGATTGTGGCCATGTACTAAAATTCATCAATGCACCAATGCTGTCCAGCTCACGGTATTGTTTTGTTTTCGGGCCAAAAGAATTCCAGATGGATATGGTGAGGTGGGCATGTAGATTATGTATATCATTTACCATTTTTTCTGGTGCTGGAAATTCTTCATTCAAAAAATCCATGGCATTCCAGAGATAATTATTACCCCAATACTGCCAATCCTGTATAATACCATCAAGAGGCACATTTAACTCACGGTATTTTTTTACAACATCCACCAATTCATCCTGGCTTTTGTATCGTTCCTTACTCTGAAAATATCCATAAGTCCAAAGGGGAAACATGGGTGCCTGGCCGGTAAGGTTTCGCATACAGCCAATCACACCATCGGCATTGCCACCGTACATAAAATAATAATCAATACAATCACCTACATCTGATTTAAAAGAAGTGCTTTCTTTATTATCTGTAAATATTGTCGGCGAATAATTATCCCAAAACAATCCATAGCCTTTCGCTGATTGGAAAAATGGAACGTAATCGTCTGTGTTTCCCTGGATCATACGCAAAGTAAGATTGCGTTGCACCATTTTACCTTGTTGTTGCTGGCCTAAACCATAGATGGCTTCATCTTTATCTAAAATATATGCCTGCTCTACATTGTAGGTATTGCTGCCGGCATCATTAAAAGGTGTGAATGATGTGCTGTTTTCTTTTTCATGTAAAAGTGCTGTTCCTGCTTTATCGTAAAAACTTATTACTCCGGATCTAAGGTTACACTTCAACGTTATATCTCCACTTTTTATAGTAAGATTGCCGTTCTGTTGTTTTGAAATTAAGTTTGTCTTTTGAGGTGTTGCAATAACCGAAAGACTTTTTTTAGTGAACGAACTACCGGAAGGCGATTTAACTATTCTTACGGTTGATGGATTGTAGAACTCTATTTCAATTGCGACATTATTAACTGTTGTTTTTATGCCGGCATCCGTTTTTTGCCAGGTTTGTGCCTGGGTATTAATTGCAGTAATAAGAAGTAAAAAAAGAAAATGTGCTCGCATTATATTATTTTGATGATAAATCTTTAATCTAAAAATCATTTATTAAACTGCCACCACTCGAAGTCGAAAAGATCTTTTTCACCTTTAAAAACAAAGAATACATTATGAATGCCTTTAACGTTTTTAACTGGCGCAGAAACTGTCTTCCAGTTATCACCTTCACCGGAACCATTAACAGTAATAGTCCCTAACAGCGGGCCATCAATTTTATCTGAATGAATCTCTATTTTTCCCAGCAACACTTCTATTATCAATATATTTCTTTCATGCTCTATTGAATTGAAATCTTTTCAACTTTTAAATCATTTGCATTAGAACTGGTTCCATATAATATTTCATAATCACCCGGCATTACAGTCATTTCCAGTGCTTTGTCATCATAGAACTCGAAAGCAGAGTAAGGCAACGTGATCACTGCATTATCTGTTTTGCCTGCAGCAATGTTCATTCTTTCAAACCCTTTCAATGTTTTTATGAGACCACTAGTGTCATTAACTTTTTTTAAATACACCTGTACTATTTCCGTGCCGCTGCGTTTACCCGTGTTAGTGATAGGTATTGTTATAACTACATTTTCATCTTTCCCTACCTGTGTTTTATTTAAGTGAGCATTCCCTAGTGTGAAGTTGGTATAGCTTAAGCCATAGCCAAACGGAAAAAGAGGTTCACTGGTCATATAACGGTAAGTTCTTCCTTTCATGGAATAATCTTCAAAGCCCGGGAACTGCGTGGTGTCTTTATAAAAAGTAATTGGAAGCTTACCCGAAGGATTATAATCACCAAATAATACATCAGCAACTGCCTGGCCACCCGACTCTCCGCCATACCACGCCTGCAGGATGGCATCACAACTTTCTGTTTCAGGCACTAACCCGATTGCGGAACCGGAACAGTTTACGAAAATAATTTTTTTACCGGCGACCTTTAACGCTTGTAAGCATTTGCGTTGCACTGCCGGCAACTGAATATCGGTGCGATCACCACCTTTAAAGCCAGGATATGACACCGGCATCTCTTCGCCTTCCAGCATGCCTGATATGCCACCAACAAATATTACTTCGTCTATGCCTTTCAATTTATTGATGAGACCGGCAAAATCAATAGCTACTTCTTTTCCAAAATCGAATTCAATGTTTGCCTGCCAGTTATTTAACTGAGCATATTTAATTTCGATATTATACTTTTTACCTTTTTCTACCTGGTAAGGAATTCGTGATGGTAACGTGCGCCAGTTATTAAACCTCCGTAACGATTTTCCATTTACAAACAATTCAAAATAACCAGTGGCTCCGCATTTGAAAACAATCTCTTCCGTTTCGGGTGCGGTAAACCCGGTTTCATATTTGGCAGAAAATCCAACCAGTTTTACACCGGATGCAAATTCATGGTCGCCTGCTGTAGTAATCTTTAGTGGATTAGCGATCTGCGCAGTTCTAACGCTGTCGCCGGACATTTCGCGATTATTCCAATAGGTAGCTTTAAAACCTTTTTTCCCATCAAATGAAGTATGGGAGAAATAACTTTGTGTTACTTTATCCTCTACAAGGTCGCAGGCTTTATCATACAAAATATTTTTTGAAGAAAGTTTGGTTTCAATGCCGTTAAGAATAGAAATTGTTCGAATAGGCGTACCGTTATAATTACCCCACAGCATCGTAGGATTGTCTGCATTAGGACCAATAACAGCAATCTTTTTTACTGATTTTTTCAACGGTAAAATGTTATTGTTATTCTGTAGCAGCGTCATTGATTCACGCGCCATATCCAGCGCTAACTGCCGGTGTTCCGCATCGTTTACAATTGACATGGGAATTTTTGTCCATGGAACCAGGGAGTCATCATCAAGATTACCCAATGAAATACGGCCTTCGATTACTCTTAGCAAATGTTGGTCAACATCTTTCTCCGTAAGCAATCCTTTTGCTACAGCTTTCGGCAAATTTTCATAGGCATATCCCTGCCAGACACATTCCACATCGGTTCCCGCCAGTGCAGCTTTTGCTGACGCATGCGTGGCATCGGAAGAAACTTTATGACTGTTAAAGAAATCGGTAATGGCACCGCAATCAGATACTACCAGGTATTTAAATCCCCAATCTTCACGAAGAATAGTTTCCAGCAACCTGTTATTGCCGCAGCAGGGCTCATCGTCTAAGCGTTGATACGCACACATTACTTCTCTCACATCTGCATCCTGCACCAGCGATTTAAATGCAGGCAGGTATGTTTCCCAAAGGTCTGTCGGGCTTACGTTAGTAAGATTCAATGTATGTCGGCTCCATTCGGGGCCTGAGTGCACGGCATAATGTTTGGCGCAGGCTAATAATTTACGATACTTCGCATCCGGCGGCCCCTGCAATCCTTTAACAACGGACACGCCCATACGAGAAGTTAGGTACGGGTCTTCACCATAGGTTTCCTGCCCGCGTCCCCAGCGGGGATCGCGGAAAATATTTATGTTTGGAGTCCAGACAGAAAGACTTAAGAAGCGACGATTTTCCAAACCCCTTTTTTGAGCCTGGTTGTATTTGGCCCTTACTTCATCGGAAACCGCATTAAAAACTTTGAAGACCAGTGAGTCATCAAAAGATGCGGCCATTCCGATAGGCTCTGGAAAAACAGTTACACTATCGTTATTCGCAAAACCATGCAATGCTTCACTCCACCAGTTGAATTTTTTTATTCCAAGACGTGGTATCGCCGGCGACTGATCAAACATCAATGACGCCTTTTCGTCTAATGTTAACCGTGAGATCAGGTCCTTCGCCCGTTCTTCCGGGCTCAACGACGGATTTTGATAAGGAAGCTGCGCAAATGAATTGACAAAAAAAGAAAAGCAGAGAAGTATCAATATGCTTTTCTTTTTATTTAGAATAATCATGACAGTAAAATGATTTTTATGGTTGAATAAATTATTGGAAGAGCAACTGGGCAAAATGGTACAAATCATTTCTCCATACCGGCCATGTATGACCGCCGGGATATTCGTAATATGTATGCTTTATTTTCAGGTCATCTAATTTGCCCAACATAATCTGGCCATTCTTATAAGCAATATCTTCTTTACCACCTTCTGAAAGCCAGAATAGCTTCAAATTTTGATTGATTTTATCAACGTTATCTTTCATAAAGGCATATTGATTATCTGCAAAGTTATTCATCATAGGAAGTATCCAACCTGAACTTAAGACACCGAGATAAGCAAACATATCTGTATTATTTACTCCTGTATAAAGCGTATGTAACCCCCCGAGTGATAAGCCGGCCAGTGCACGGCTGTTCGGATTGTCGTTAGTACGAAAATTCTTTTCAACAAAAGGAATAATAGCTTCTTTCATTTCGGATTCAAACATTTTTAAAGAACTTTCAATTCCGGCCGGACTAAAACCACCTGCACCAATATTCGCATCAGGCATTACAACAAGCATCGGCTTCGCTTTTCCTTCTGCGATAAGGTTATCTAAAATCATATCTGTTTTTCCCTGCATGGCCCATCCTCTTTCATCTTCGCCGCCGCCATGTAGTATATACAGAGCAGGATATTTGGCCGTAGCATCAGCATCATAGCCCGGTGGTGTATATATATAAAATTGTCTCCAGGAGTTAGTAACTTTCGAAAAATATTTTTCAATTCTTATATCGCCATGTGGTACATTTCTCATCGCATAATATCCGCCGCCTGCAAAGGGAATTTCAATGCCGCTGGCCATCCTCCCCATTCCATAAAAAGTTTCGCTTGAGGGATCGGCAACGGCAACACCATCTATTATTAATGAGTAATAATGAAACCCTTCTCCAATCGAATCGGTTGTCACTGTCCATGTTCCGCTCGTGTCTTTTACCATGTCATATTTCTTACCAAGGTCAACTTGTATTTTTTGTGCATCAGGCGCTCTAACGCTGAAGATTACACGATGATCGGGTAATATTTGCGGATACTTTGCGGACCTGATATTAGTAGACGCCGGAGCCCCTACAACAGGATATTTAGAAAATGTGGAAGTATCAACCGGTTTAAAAATTAATTGTGAGAACATATATAAGCCATCCTTCCAAACTTTAAATTCGTGAACACCAGGCTCTATATAATAAATATGAGGCACATCATTCTTTACCAAATAATCGTGTGTGCGTTTGCTAAACATGATGAGGCCGTCACTGGCGCCACAGGATATCCAGAGTAACTTAAGTTTACTTTTTGCTACTGCCGGATCGGGCAATAATTCTTGCGGTATTTTCGTATTGGGCGCAGCAGAAAAAGCGCCTATCCAGGCGAACTTATCCAAATTGCCGAGGCCGAAATTTAATGATTGTCCGCCACCCATTGATAAGCCGGCAATGGCCCTGTGTGGCTGGTCCGTATAAACCGGGTAATGCTTTTGAATATAAGGAATGAGATCGTTTAGTAAGTCCTTCTCAAATGTCGCAAAGGCTGCCACTTTAGTGCTATCAAAAATATTGCCGATAGCTCGATCGTCTTTCATTGCCCTACCGTTCGGCATTACAACGATCATAGGTTCCACCTTGCCTTCGGCATAAAGATTATCCAAAATTATTTCAGGATGCCCTCCATGAAGCCATTCATACTCATCGCCGCCTATTCCGTGTAACAGGTAAAGCACCGGATATTTTTTATTTTTTGAATATCCCGGTGGCAAATAGATCAAAGACTTTCGTTTTGCACCAACGGTTTTGGAATTGTATGTAAAAGAATCAACTTTCCCGTGTGGAATATCCGGGCGTTCCATATCAAATCCGGGTTGGGCAGGTTGAATAACACCTTGTGCATTCACTAAATAGCCAAGCGCAAATATAGCCGCAATAAAAAAGATTAATTTTTTCATGTTATTTCAAAATTGAGTTTTGTTGCTGCATTGATTGTTTTAAACAGTTAAATATAATTAAGGCATTTTCTATTGTATCCGTCGATAATAATTTGATGATTATTTAAATACCCGTTGCAGCGCAGTGGCAGGTATGGTTTACAATTCATCCATGTGCATCCTCCCGAAACAATGTAAATGTTCAGCTTTTTAATTCTTATTTGAGTTTAGAAATTCCGCTTCGCTTTTCAGGCTCAGGGAATTTTTTGTTGGAAAATTGCCGGGCACAGCATAAGTCACTTTTCCGGTTGCCAGCCATTCAGCAGCCCTGATCATTGTTGTTTGAAACCCAACGCAACGATATGCCGGCGGATAGATTTCACCTTTCCAAAGATGCCCCATGCTTGACGTATACACCCAGCCTTTACCATATTTAACTACCCATTCAACCGGCCACATTTTATGCGTGCTGCTACTGTCGTAAGCGTAAGATAATATCGTAAGGTTTTCCGCCAGGCCACGGGGAAAATTGTAAACCTCGGTATTGGCTGTTTCCCATTGATCAGGATAATCCTTGTTGATTGGATGCCGGTTGAGTATTTGTATAACGGCATTAAACCTGTCTCCATGACCGGTATTTCTTCCCTCTCCGGGTGGATAGCGGATAATGTTTTTATCAGAATCAATTTCCAGTGCATAACCAAATGTATTGGGCCGCCATCCCAGGCCGATCATTTTATTATATTCCTTCCAGTGAGGAAAAGCATTGTTAGCTGAATGAAGTACATATAACCCGCCGCCTTTTTTTACATATTCTTCCAACTTTATCTCTGCATCTCGCGGCCATTTCAGTTGGGTGTCGCCTATGTTATTTGTATTCTGAATAACAACCGCATACTTTTTAAATTGAGGCAACCAGGATTTACGCAATACACTATCAGCAGGAACTGTAGAAACATCCACTTTAAAGAGCCCGCTTCCCTCCAGTATCCACCTGGTAACTTTTGTAGTCTGCTTCCAATCGTGATTGCTGAATCCATCAACGATTAAAACAGGGATCGGTTTATTTGTTTGCGCAAAGGCATTAATTGCGGGTAGCCCCATCAAAACAAGCATACTAAAAGTTTGAATCGTAAAGGATCTTCTCATAATAGTTAGCGACATTTAATAGCTACAGTATTGACAACCTTACTCAAAAAGAATTTGCACAATTGTTGAAAGACAAAGTTGGAAATTCATCCAGGTATGCCGCGTCCGTGATAAAAGTATAAAGTTTGATTTTCTTTTCATCCAATACTTTCCGAAAATCTGAAATAACCGGATATAGACCATCTTCTTTTCCAATAGCTGGTATCCTTCCTGCTTTTTTAAAAGTCCCGCTCAAAGGATGGCATGCAAAATCATGAGAACACAAGCAGCCGTTGGGATTTCTTCATTCTGTTACTGACTTTATCAGGCCATTTTTGATTCACTTTTCTAATCTTTAAACAGCAGGGGCGCCAGTTCATGCAGACTGCGACGCCAGGTCAGGAATTCGTGTGCCGTATTCTCTGAAACAAAGGAAACAGCATTGTAGCCGGCTCCTTTCAACGCAGTCACTGCATTCTTAACGCCATCGGGTCTCTCCCGGCTGCCACAACTTATAAAGATGAGTTTAGGCTTCGACTTGTCTTTGAGCTCTTCCGGTGTAAAGATACCACCACTAAGGAGTGCATAATATGAAAATACATCAGGTTTATTCAGTGTAATCGTATGTGTTTCCATGCCGCCCATTGAAAGACCGGCCATAGCACGATGCGACTTATCTGCGAGTGTGCGAAAATGAGCATCAACATAAGGTATCAATTCATCAACCAGCACAGTTTGAAACGGTTCAATTTTAAATTCCTTCATGTGACCCCATTTTAATTCGTTGGTCATTCCGTAGGTCATAACAATGATGAATGGTTTTATTTTGCCTTCCGCAATCAGGTTGTCCATGATTAAATTGGCATGCCCCTGGTTACTCCACGCAGTTTCATCTTCCCCCCAACCATGTTGCAAGTACAATACCGGATATTTTTTAGATTTATCTTTTTCATAACCCGGTGGTGTATAAACAAAGGCGCGACGTTGAGTGTTGGTGCTTTTGGAAGGAAAAAGAATTTGCTGCACATTACCATGTGGAACATCTTTAAGCGCATAAAAATCCTTATCATGTGCCGGAATTTCAATACCACTTTCCCAACGGGTAGATCCATAAAAATTCAATGCGCCGGGGTCGTTAAATACACCTCCATCAATGGTTAAGTGATAATAATGAAATCCTTCATCCATCGGGCCTTCGGTTGTTCCCATCCAGGAACCATCCGAACTTTTGGTAAGTAGGGTGCCTCCGCGGCCACCCAGCCCCAGGCTAACTCTCACACTATCGGCTGCAGGTGCAATAATTTTGAAACGGGCATAGCCCTGGGAATTTACCTGCGGATACGCCTGCCCCGGCTGGTTAAGTTCAGAAGGTGTGAAATCTTCGATTATGCCAGGCTGTGAACTTTGAGCAAAACAGCTAGTAGTCGCCAGGATGATTATGATAATACTTGTGATAAATCTGATCTTCATTTTTTGTGTTTTATTAAGTTAAAAAAGCAATTAAATAGTTGTGATCATATCGTAAAAATAAATTTGAAATTTAATAGCAAATACAGGTTCGTAACAGGATATCTTTTGGAATAAACTTATGGATCCTTAAAAATAATAAACTCACTGCGGAAAAGGGTATTAGCTACATTTTTCTTTTTCCGCAGTGAGTTTGAAATATTTTTCTTCAATATATTATTTTTAATCTATGGAGAGCAAATCATCATTCACTGCCCTGGCTTAATTGCGAAATCTCTCTACACCTTTCACGTTCATTTTTACTGAAGTTATCCTGTCTGTCGGGCCTGTCATGAACAATAATTTATTATTCTTGCCTGCAAAAACATTATTAGAACCGCCGCCTGCGGAAATTGTCATAATCTTATTCCCGTGCGGATCGAAGGCATTTACTCCTACGCCGCCACTCACATAGATATTTCCCTTTTCATCCATTGACATACCATCGCAAAAGTTTAAATTATCAACAAACGTCGTCATGTTAGAGAGGCTGCCACTTGGATCAATATCAAAAGACCAGATTTTACCGGTGCCATCATAGGTCCAATCGTTCACGTATAATTTTTTACCGTCGGGTGTACCTGTAACACCGTTCGGCCAGATATCGGCATTCCATCCAGCCATTGTGGTTACCCTAACCAAAGTGTGACTGCCAGGTGCCAGGAAATACACGTGCCCGCCTTTACCAGTTGCAGCTTGCTCAGAGTGGGTGGGTTCCCACGGTTGCTTACGGGGATCAGATGGATCCCAATAGTCTCTTGGGAATATGGGGTCAGTTATGTAAATGCCACCGGTAACCGGATTAATCCAAACATCATTTGGACCATTTAAAAGTTTTCCGTTGTAATTGTCAACCAGCACCTCGTGTGTACCGTTGGGATGTATTTTCCATAATTCACCATGCATATCGGCACAGGCAATAAGGTCGCCGTTTCTATCAAACGCCATTCCGTTAGAGCGACCAGTGCCGGTTAAAAACAACGATACTGCACCGGTATTTGCATCCCATCTGTAAATTTTGTCGTTAGGCTGATCAGTAAAGAACACATTTCCATCTTTATCAACCGCAGGGCCTTCCGTGAAACCAAATCCCTTTTGAATGGTATCCAATATTCCATGTTGGCTGGCTGAAATAAGATAGGCAGGATCAAAAAATGTGCTTGCGGAAGAACTAATTTTAGTGTGATCCGCGCTATAGTCAATTGCATTAAGAGAACTCCGCTCCAGACTTTTCTGGCAGGAGCAAAATCCCAGACATAAAATAGCCTGGAAAAGAAGCAACTTTTTTGTCATAGTAGTAATTTTTAAGTTTGTTAAATAATCAAGCAAGATTTCGTTCAGTTTAACAGAAGCCCGTTAAATTGATACAAGATAAAAAGGCTTGAAATTAAAAACTACCAAAAAACTACAGTGAAGAATATTACACAAATGCACCAGTATTTTCGGCGTCAGCATAAAAAAATTGCGTGTTAAAAGTT
>NZ_JBMQQG010000233.1:0-9121 GCF_057362405.1 Ginsengibacter sp. | reverse complement strand
TGTTGGAAGTAAAGGCATCGATACCGCTGGAAATAACTTTTTGCAATAGCATCCCCAACACGCCAACAAATCCGGATATGATATAACCGCTAGCCTTACGGGTATAACGTACTTGCGTTTCCCAGTCAGCTTTATCTGCATCTCTTATGTTATCCAGGAAATCTTTTGCATCACCACTATAGCCACTAAGCGCTTCCGTTAGTTTGCGGCAGAGATACATGTTGAAAGTTTTCTTGCCGATCTCGGCGCTGAAAACGGCATTAGTAATGGTACCTATATTATAAATCTTATCGCCGGATTTAAAATTTTCAGCACGCACATTTTGCAACAACGATTTCAATTCATCGAGGTTGTTTTTAATTTCCCTTATCTCGCCATTCACGTTTACCTGCATGCTGTCAGGCGATACATTTTGAATACGTACTTCAGCAGTTCGTGGTGTTTCGGGTGAATCACTCATATTTTGGTTTTATGAAAAGTTTGCTGTATCAATTTTATCAATGTTATAGATCTTGTCTGCAGTTTGATTGATCGTTTTAGGTGCACCTTCCTCGTCAGGCCTTTTATTTTCAGTGAAGCCGTCTGCTTCTAATCTTTCCAACTCTTTATTGAACTGGTTCCAGAGATCATTAAAGTCGGTGAAGCTTGCATAAAAATGTTTCAGTTCCTTAAGCTTCGCTTCAAATGCAGCAAGGCTGGGATCTGCGTTATCCGGAGGTGGTACTTTGAAATACGTATAGATAAATGGTTTTTTAGTTGAGACGAATTGCCCGATTGCATTTTCAAATTCCTCTGCGGTGTACATGCCAACTTTGGAATAAGCAAGGAAGACGAAAAGGTCGGCACCTTTTACAAATTTATCATACTCACTTTGGGAGCCGGTTATTGACATACGTGCCGTCATATCTTCCCAGATATCGAGATGGAGGAAAATGCCTTTATCAAACCATGCCTTGGTTTTACGATAAATTTCAATTTCAAACTGGTCGCGTTCAGGTTTCAGTTCATTGGAAGACGCTAAGAAGACTTTTATTTTTTGCATTGTTTGCAATTGAGGGTTAATAAATAAATTTTAGTATTAACTGCTTACAGTTTTTTTGCCATTTCTACATGTTCTTCTTTATTTTTTATAGGTTAGCTATTCAGTAAATAATAGTACTAATATCACCAGCTCAAAATCGTTATTATCTTAAGTAACGAAATAGATGTAGCCAGTTCAGTAGTTTTTTAATTAGCTAAATTGTCAGGGGGATGGATATAATTATCTAATTTAAGTTAATTAATTATAATCTAAAAAACCAATAGTAAGATCTCTCAACCCGACACTACTTCAAATCGTTTATCCTTGACTGTTATCCTCTGCAGGATACACCATCACAGAAACCTTATTAGTGTTTGTTAAAGCCTGCAAGTATTATCTTTCAGGCAATGAATCGGGATAGGAATTGTTTCATTTTCGTAAAATGTTTATTCGAAAAGATTTAGGGAACGAACTTTGCTGCCCATAAAATTGTATTACAAGCTTCAGTGGGTTCAGTTAATGTTATAAAATTATTTAGATTATTGACTCACTGATTGCGGGCATTTAGATTTATGTAATTTTAAAATTCCAAAAACAAGTAATATGAAAAAAGGTTTTTTACTCGTTCCATTGATAAGTTTCATACTGATGAACAATTATTCTTTTGCAAAAACAGCCAACGATAGTACTCAAAATAAAAAGCTAAAAACAGGTGTGATAAGCGCCGGTTTAAAATTACCTGCGGGCTTTGCCGCAACCGTATTTGCCAGCGGATTAGGAGAAGCCCGCCATATTGCTGTTACGCCCAAAGGTGATGTATATGTGAAACTTTCGTCACTTAAAGGTGGTAAAGGAATCTACTTTTTACACGATGCCAACAAAGATGGTAAGGCAGATGTAAAAACAGGCTTTGGCGATTTTACCGGAACAGGGATGGGTGTGAAAGATGGTTACTTATATGCATCAACCGATACACAAATTTTCCGGTACAAGCTGGATGCAAATGGTAAAGTTGTCGATCCCACTAAGCCTGAGCTGATTGTTACCGGTTTGCTCGACCGCCATGAACACGAATCAAAACCTTTCACATTCGATAATAACGGAAACATTTATGTAACGGTTGGTGCTTATTCAAACGCCTGCCAGATCAGCGACAGAGCGAAAGGCTCACCCGGAATGAATCCCTGCCCTATATTGGATTCTGCGGGTGGCATCTGGAAATTTAGTGCTAGCAAACCCAATCAAACATACGGAGATGGCGAGCGGTATGCCACGGGCTTGCGTAACGAAATGGGCATTTGCTGGAACAATGACGTGAATGAATTGTATGTTACCCAACATGGCCGCGACCAGTTGGCTGATCTTTTTCCTGATTTATATACGACAAAACAAAGCGCTGAATTGCCAGCGGAATGTTTGTACTTATTACACAAAGGTGATAATGCCGGATGGCCCTATATCTATTATGACCAGATTCAACATAAAAAAATTCTTGCACCGGAATATGGCGGCGATGGAAAAAAAGAAGGTGGCAAAAATGCCATAGATCCGTTAGTTGCCTTCCCCGGGCATTTAGCGCCGGATGGCCTGTTATTTTACGAAGGCAATAAGTTTCCTGAAAAATATAAGCACGGTGCATTCATTGCTTTTCATGGTTCATGGAATCGGGCACCAGAGCCGCAAAAGGGTTTCTTTGTGGCCTTCGTTCCATTTAAAAACGGAAAGCCAAGTGGTGACTGGGAAGTATTTGCCGATAATTTCGCAGGAGGCCAACAATTTATGTCTCCGAGTGATGCAAAACATCGGCCTTGTGGTTTAGCTCAAGGGCCAGACGGCTCGTTATATGTGTCTGACGATAAAGGTGGATTTATTTATAAAATTGTTTACAAAGGAAAATAAATGAAGAAGAGTTCGATGTTTTTGTTGTTGATGTTTGGAACAACGGTTGTGTTATATGCGCAATCCTCTTTAAAGTCTCAACTCGTGAGCGGCAAAAAAGTATATCAAAAAAACTGTTTAACGTGTCACCAGGTTAATGGAGGCGGCGTCCCAAAAATGAATCCGCCGCTGATTGATGCAGCATTCGTAAAAGGTGATAAGAAAAAACTGATTCAATGGGTACTGCTGGGTTCTGTTGAAAAAGTTCCTATTGATGGAAAATATTATTCCAACAATATGCCGCCACAGGCAACGCTTGCAGACCAGGATATTGCCGATGTGCTCACTTACATCCGGAACAATTTTAAAAACAAAGCTTCGGCAATAACGGTAGCTGATGTGAAGAATACAAGAGCAGCTATAGGAAAATAAGATGAAGTATTTTCCGCATTCGTATTTACTTGCTTCGGTACACTTTTTTTTATTACTATCATCGCTATACCAACTGCGTACTCCAGCATTCTATGCCTGGAGAAATCTTTTTGACACCATTAAGTAAAAAGATTATTTAAAGGAGAAGGTCTGCTAACGACTAGTTCGAAACAGAATAATTATATTACACGATCATAAAATAATTGCATGAAAAAATTATCCTTGCTCTGTTTCTTTTCTTTAACCTTTTGTTTTTTATATGCGCAAACCGGCGCCAATGATACCGCCTCTTATAACCCACTTGATTTTTATTCGCAGGAATTTAATCCACCTGCGGGTAACCCTTACCGTTCGGCTAACGGAACACCTGCACCCATGTATTGGCAAAACCGTGCCAGCTACCTGATTCATGCCACATTAAGTGAAAAGGATACCTCCGTTACTGGCGATGTAACTATTACCTACACGAATAATAGCCCTGATAAATTAGATTTTGTATGGCTGCAACTGGATCAAAACTTGTTCGATCCTGCATCGAGAGGTTCTGCAGCCACACCGGTTTCAGGCGACCGGTTTGATGTGCAGGGATTTGATCGCGGAGGTTATCATATCACCGATGTATCGGTAAGCACGCATGGAGAAACATACATTGTGCAGCCTGTTATTTCAGATACCCGGATGCAGCTACGCTTAAAGAACCCGCTGATGTCAAAGGGCGATACTATTGCTATAAAGGTGAACTATAGCTTTGCGATTCCTATTCATGGTGCCGACCGTATGGGCCGGCTTTATACCGATAAAGGCGTGGTATACGAAATAGCACAATGGTATCCACGCATGTGTGTGTATGATGATGTGGAGGGTTGGAACACATTGCCGTACATGGGCCTTGGCGAGTTTTATTGTGAGTATGGCAATTTCGATTATTATATTACGGCTCCTGCAGAAATGATTGTATATGGTTCAGGTGATTTGCAAAATGCTTCCGAGGTTTTAACAGCAGAAGAAATACAAAGGCTTTCCGTCGCTTCAAACATTGATAAAACAGTTACCATTATAAAAGCCAATGAAATAGGCAAAGCGAAAATGCGCCCGACAAATACTGGCAATCTCACCTGGCATTTTAAAATGAATAATTCAAGAGATGTGGCATGGACTGCTTCAAAAGCGCTTGTGTGGGATGCCGCAAAGATCAACCTGCCATCGGGAAGAAAAGCCATTGCCATGTCGGCTTATCCCCCGGAAAGCATGGGAAATAACGCCTACTCAAGAGCTACTGAATATTTAAAAAACAGTATTGAAATTTATTCACAGCATTTCTTCGAGTACCCGTGGAACAGTGCTGTAAATATTGGCGCATCGGTAACAGGTATGGAATATCCCGGCATCATTTTTTGCGACTATAAAGAAACGAAAGCTGCTTTATGGTTATTGATTGCACACGAAATCGGGCACAACTGGTACCCGATGATTGTTGGCTCCAACGAAAGGAAATATATGTGGCAGGATGAAGGGTTCAATACATACATCAATTATTATGCAACCGACATTTTCAATAACGGCGAATACGCTAAAGACCCCGCTTTATACAATAAAGATTTCTTTGGCTACCTGGAAACAGATTCGCTTACCCATATCCGTTACCCGTTAATAGTAGTACCAGAAGCAATGGATATGGATGAGTTTTTTATTTATTATGGCAAAACGGCTTATGGTCTCAACCTGCTTCGCAATGTAGTCGTGGGTAAAGAAAGATTTGATTATGCATTCAGAAAGTATACGGAAACATGGTCCTATAAACATCCCACGCCTTACGACTTTTTTAATTACATCAATAATGCTGCCGGTGAAGATTTAAACTGGTTCTGGAAAGAATGGTTCTTTACTACATGGACGCTGGACCAGGCAGTAACCGATGTAAAATATGTTGACGATGATCCTGCTAAAGGAGCACTCATAACAATAGAAAACAAGAACAAAATGATTATGCCGGTAATAATAAAAGTTGTTGAACGAAATGGCAAGACAGGGAATATTAATTTACCGGTGGAAGTATGGCAACGTGGAGGAACCTGGACATTCAAATGTGCTTCTACTTCAAAAATCAATAAAGTAATTCTTGATCCAGACAATGTGCTGCCGGATGTAGACCGAAGTAACAATGAATGGAGCGGAGGCAAGTAATAACTAATTCTACTGAGTAAGGATTATTTCTTCGAAGCAATTTCTTCTATAGCCTTTACTAATTTATCCAAATCCTGCAGGCGGGTATAAACGTGCGGCGTTACACGAACACAACTAATATTTTCCCAAACAATGCCAACCGTATGAATTTTATAATTATTAAAAAATGCGGTGTCTAATTCTCCGGGTGTAATTCCATCAATACTAACACCACAAATGGCACAGGAATATTTTGACTGTAACGAAGTATGTAGTTTTACTTTAGGAATATCTTTTACTTTCTCCGCCCAATAATTTTTTAAATATCGAATCCGCTCCTCCTTTCTTTTATTACCAATGGCCGTTTGAAAATTAATCGCTTCACCTATTGCCTGCTCAATAGGAAAGCTACGTGTGCCAAGGGTTTCAAACTTTCGTATATCGCCGCTCTTTGGATGATCATTACAAACTAAGGGATATATTTTTTCAATCTTTTCTTTTTTGATAAACATCATGCCACTACCAATGGGTGCGCTTAAAAATTTATGCAGCGATGTTCCGAAGTAATCACAATCAAGATCCGGAATAGTGAAATCCAGTAAAGCAAAAGAATGTGCGCCATCACACACAACTTCTATACCATGGCGATGGGCCATATCGCAAATTTTGCGTACCGGCATAATTTGACCCACCCAATTAATGATATGCGTTACATGAATAATTTTTGTTTTTGATGTAATCGCGTTTTCATAAGCAGTTACAATGGTCTCATCATTCTCAATAGGAAAATCAAAATTTAATTGATTATAAACAATCCCTTCTCTTAATGCACGCTGTTTCCATGCATTAATCATATTGGGATAGTCCTGTTTGGTGCCGATAACTTCGTCGCCGGGCTTTAGATCCAGACCAAAAATTACCGTATTCAGCGCTTCTGTCGCATTCCTGTTTATTGCAATTTCTTCTTTGTCGCATCCTCCAAGGTTGGCGAGGTTTTCACGCAAGGGCTCTCTCCCCTGGTCGAGAATACGCCACATATAATACGAAGGGGCTTCGTTTGAAAATTTATTATACCTATCCAGTGCCTGCTGAACAATCAGCGGCGATGGGCTTACACCACCATTGTTTAAGTTGATGATATTGGGGCTTACCGTAAACGCCTGCTGAATAGTACTCCAATAATCTTCGTCAGAGGCGACATCTACCGGTGACCGGTTTATTACTTTTTTGTTAGCTGATTGAATTGCTTCAGCATGCACCTGGTTGAATAAACTATTGGCCGAAAAAGCCCCTGTCAATAACGCAATTTGTTGGATAAATCTTTTACGGTTTGTCATGGGAAGTAATTGAGAAAGTAAGGTAAATAAATTGTACGAATCAAAAAGCAGAGCCACTTTAAAGAAGCCGATTGTTATGCCATCATATGGCAGAAAGGCTATTCTTTCAGGTGCAAATAATAATTCCTAAACAAGAGCAATTTATTTAAATAATATATAATAATATGCTTAAGAAACTCGTTGAAATAAAATTATTTATTATCTTAAGTTTTCAAACAACCAGAACTACTACACTTTAACGCCCCCGTTAATATGAGAAAATCTATTTTAATCATTTCCCTTCTATTTACAAGTTTACTTAAGCTACAGGCGCAAAGAGAATTAGAAAACCCGTTGGTTGACAGTAAAGAAATTATTTCGAAAGGCGTTGCCCTCTACGACAAGGGTAAATACAAGGAAGCCCTTGCAGAATATTTAAAAGTGCCCCGTAGTGATACCAGCTACGCTGATGTTCTTCACGAAATTATATTGAGTTATTATAAGGACAGCAATTTTGTAGAAGCTGAAAAATATGGAAACATTGCTTTATCAATGTATCCCTACCGAAATACCGAATGGTACAACCTGCTGGCTGATCTTTATGATGACACGCAACGAAGCGATCTTGCACTAAAAGCATATGATACAATAATCGCCCAGAATCCTTACAGTTACACGACGTATTTCAATAAAGGCATCACGCTGGTGAGACAATTGAAGTATGATGAAGCGACCGTCAATTTTCAGAAGTGTATCATGCTGGATCCGTATTATGCTTCCGCTCATTACTTCCTGGGACAGTTGGAACTCCTGAAGGGAAACCTCGTGCAGGCAATGATGAGTTTTACCACCAGCCTGATTGTAGCCCCTGAAAACCGTTATGCCAATAATACCGTCAGTTTATTGAACTCTATCGCTAAAATAAATAATACCATAACTGATGACCTGCAAAAATATAAGCCCGGTAAAGAAGATAATTTTGAAGATATACAAGACATACTTACGAGCAAAGCGGCCCTGGATAAAAGTTATAAACTGAAGGCAAGCCTTGAAGACCCTATAGTCCGCCAGTTACAGGTAGTGATTGAAAAACTGGAATACAATGCAAATGACAAAGGTTTCTGGATGCAATTTTATGTACCACTGTTTAAAACGATCTGGAATAATAACCAGTTTGAACCCATGGCATTTTACGCTTTCAGCGGGCTCGACATAAAAAATATTAAGGAATATAATCAGAAAGAAAAGAAGAAGATTGAAGCCTTCAGCACAGCCGCGGTCGACTATTTAAGCGGCATAAGGGAAAGCCAGGAACTGGTTGTAAGCAAAAGGACTAATGCACCGCAAAGATTGTATGTAAAAAATTACATAGTGAATGGCAAAGGCGCTTATGCGAAAAATGCGAAGAATGAAGAAGTTTTGGCCGGCCCGTGGGAATTTTATTATTCTACCGGGCGCCTGAAATCAAAAGGAACTTTTGATAGTGAAGGCAGGCGTAATGGAGAATGGAATTATTATTATGAAAATGGCGGCCTCAAGGAAACCACAAATTATTCGGCTGATTTGGCTGATGGGAAAAGCCTGGTATGGCACAGCAACGGGCTTCTTTATTCCGAAACAACTTATAAAAACGATAAAACAGAAGGCATTGAAACAATATATTTTTTTAACGGCCGGGTTTCATCAACTATAAATTATAAAGGCGGAAAAAAAGAAGGCGTTGCAAAATATTATAGCAGCAATGGTTATTTATCAACTGTTGATCATTACAGTAACGACAAGCAGGAAGGTGATGAAACAATATATTATCCAAATGGTAAAACAGAATCAGTCGTAAATTATGTAAACGATTCACCGGACGGGCCGTACAAGGAATATTTTGATAACGGTAAATTGGAAACAGAAGGCAATTATGTTGATGGCAAAAAGTCCGGCGTATGGAATACGTTTTTAATTGATGGAAAGCCCGACAGAGTTGAAAATTATGTTAAGGGAGAACCCGAGGGAGAAAATATTTCTTACTACGCCAATGGCAAAATGAAGTCGCGGCATTTTTTTAAGAAAGGTTCGCTGGATGGAAAGAGCGAAGATTTTGACGATGACGGTATTTTATATAGTGAAACGATTTTTGAAAGAGGACATTTACGAGATGTGAAGTTTTACGACAAAAAGGGAACACTCATCAGCAATAACAATAGCCGCACCGGTGATGCCGCCGTTTCTTTTTATAATCCTGATGGAATAAAATTAAATCAGGGATACTATACCAAAGATGGTTTGGCAGAGGGAAAGTTCACTTATTACTTTAAGA
>NZ_JBMQQG010000232.1:0-8296 GCF_057362405.1 Ginsengibacter sp. | reverse complement strand
GTATCCTCGCTATAGGCAATATTGATATTGTGGTCGTTGTGCATGCACGAAATAAAACTTATAGAAGCGAGCACATAAAGAAAGAGTGTGGCTAACTTTTTCATTGTAATTGTTTACTGGTGAAAAAAATAATTGAAAGAAGTGGCAAATGCCAATTCAGTTATTTCTTTAAAGTTGAAGAAGATTGAAAAAGCCTTGTGAAGTTGAACTGCAAAAATAATCATCATGATGAAAATTTACCACTGTTTATATAAATGGTAAGAAGTGCTATGTAAACGGAAGGCAACGATTATTCACCCCAAAAGGCACATCAATTTTACGGGGAGTTCGGGTTACCGGAACGCCATGTTGTCATTTGGTAATTCTGGTAAGGATTTCGCAGAGAAAATTATAAAGAATGACATGAACAATAAGATATTATTTGTAAGTAATGAAAATAAGGATGCCCGTTTATTGGATGCGTATTCTTCAACAATAACAGGCGTTGTAAGCAATGTCTCTTCAGCCGTAGCACACATACAGGTAGAGAAAAAGGTAACTGACAGGCGTGGAAAGATGCAGGTCACGCCGGCTTCAGGGTCTGGCTTTGTTATATCGTCCGATGGATATATTATTACCAACAATCATGTAATTGAAGATGCCCAAAAGATACAGGTATACTTTAGTGATGGCAGGCAACAGTTCGCCGAATTGAAAGGAGCAGACCCGTCGACCGATATTGCAGTTCTTAGAATTTATGATAGTAACCTCAAAGCATTGTCCTTTGCCGATTCAGACCAGTTGCAGCCGGGACAGATTGCTGTAGCAATTGGTAACCCGCTTGGGTTACAATACTCAGTTACAGCAGGCGTGGTAAGTGCTCTAGGCAGGACCTTGCGTGCTAAAAACGGCAGGCTCATTGATGATGTTATACAAACAGATGCTGCATTAAATCCCGGCAATTCCGGCGGCCCGCTCGTAAATTCAGCTGGTCATGTTATCGGCGTAAATACAGCTACGATTCCTTCTGCGCAAGGATTGTGTTTTGCAGTGTCTTCTAATCTGTCATCATACGTAGCAGGTAAAATTATAATGGAAGGAAGAGTGAGGCGTGCCTATATTGGTATAGCCGGCCAATTGGTTAACCTTACAGAAAGAATGGTAGCAGCAAACAAACTCCAAAAGAATACCGGCGTCTATGTATTCGAGTTAGTTGCTGATGCCAATGTTTATAACAGGGAACTTCGGGTTGGAGATATTATCGTGGAACTCGACGGTAAGCCTGTTGGTTCGGTAGATGATATGCATAAACTCTTTTCATACGAAATGATTGGTGTACGCAAGCAAGTGGGTGTTTTAAGAGCAGGCCACAAGCAATATGTGTACATTATTCCCGGGGAAATGAAATAACTTTTTTCAGCTATAAATTCCAATTACATTTTCAAGGTACCAACTTTATTAAAGGAGGCCGGTACGCCAATCTTCAGAATTAAATATCAAAAAATAATTGGTAATTTTAAAATAAGTGTTAGATTAACAATTATTTTAATAGCCATGATTTAATTTCTTCGTTACCCTACCAACGTAACTGGTTTTGCTTCCCTGAAAAATAACGACTCCGGTTGCACGAATCCGTTAGTAATAATTGAAGATATAACCCAGTTGAATGAATTAATAAATACGAATATGAGATTGAGATCCTCCTTTTTTTTATTATCTATTTGTGTACCGGCACTGGTTGTAATGTGTACGCAAACAAATGCCCAATCGCCAAAAGAATTAATTGTAAAGGTGAATGAACCAAAAGGAGATGTGCAACCAACCATGTGGGGCGTTTTTTTTGAGGACATTAATTTGGGCGCTGATGGTGGCCTGTATGCTGAACTGGTAAAGAACCGTTCATTTGAATTCAGTAAGCCGCTTATGGGATGGACAGTGCGGCAAAAGAAATTTAAAGAAGGCGCTGTTCTCGTGCTTAACAGGAAAGAAATTGATCCGGGCAATCCTCATTATATTCGACTAAATGCCGATCATGCATTGAAAGGCGATCTTGGATTAACCAACGAAGGTTTTCGCGGCATGGGAATAAAGAAAGGGTTGCGTTATGATTTTTCCGTCATGTATCACCAGCAAAATGCAGGTGTAAAATTATATGTTGAATTAGTTGATACAACCGGGAACATCATCGGAGTTGGCGAAGTTACTCCCACTGAAACAGGTAATGATTGGCACAAAGCTTCTGTAAGTTTCACAGCCAGGACAACAGTGATGAAAGCAAAGATGAATCTATGGATAGAAGGAAATGGAGTTATTGATTTAGATATGATTTCATTGTTTCCGGGAGATACCTGGAAGAATCGCCCTGGCGGCCTTAGGGCAGACATGGTTCAGTGGCTCGCTGACATGAAACCCGGTTTCATTCGTTTCCCCGGCGGCTGCATCGTTGAAGGATTTGATTTAAACAACCGCTACCAGTGGAAAAAGACAATTGGCCCGGTAGCAGAACGCCAGCTTATTATGAACCGCTGGAACGTGGAGTTTGCTCATCGCCCTACGCCAGATTATTTTCAAACATTTGGTTTAGGATTCTACGAATATTTTCAACTGGCTGAAGACATTGGCGCAGAGCCCCTACCCATTCTTAATTGCGGCATGGCCTGCCAGTTTAATACTGCAGAACTTGTTCCGTTAGATGAATTAGATCCTTATATACAGGATGCATTGGACCTTATTGAATTCGCTAACGGTGATGTACACACGAAATGGGGAAAGGTACGTGCAGATCTCGGGCATCCTTTACCATTTCATTTAAAAATGATGGGAGTGGGTAATGAAAACTGGGGTCCGCAATATGTGGCAAGATTGAAAGCTTTCACTAAAATTATTAAGGCAAAATATCCTGACTTTAAATTAGTAAACAGTTCCGGAACAGATCCTAATGGCGAACGGTTTGATTATCTTAACGGCGAACTGCGAAATATGAGTGCCGATATTATTGACGAACATTATTACCGCAAGCCCGAGTGGTTCTTTGCCAACGCCAGGCGTTATGATAATTATCCAAGAAACAGTTCTAAAATTTTTGGTGGTGAGTACGCGGCCCAGAGCGATCATACTGTAAGTATAAACAATGAAAATAACTGGCTAACTGCTTTGTCAGAAGCTGCTTTTATGACTGGGCTTGAGCGCAATGCTGATGTGGTGAGCATGGCGTCTTATGCGCCTTTATTCGCTCACGAAGATGGATGGCAGTGGAAGCCTGACCTGATATGGGTTAATAACCTGCAATCTTACGGTACAACTGATTATTACGTGCAGAAGTTGTATTCACTTAATAAAGGAACAAAAGTAATACCGATCACATTAGATAATGACGTTATTGCCGGGCAGGACAGTCTCTATGCTTCGGCAGTAATTGATTCACCTGCCAATGAAATAATAATAAAGATTGTCAATGCTTCCGGTGAACCTCAGCCAAACAGTATTTCGTTGCAGGGCGTGAGGAAACTCGTGCCGGCAGGATCGCTTACTATTTTACAAAGCAACGACTTGGATGCAATGAATTCTTTTGACGAACCTCAAAACATTTCTCCCAAAGAATCAACATTTAAAATAAAAGGTAAAAAAATTAACATCACATTACTTCCCTATTCATTCACTATAATAAGGATTAAACTATTGCAGAAAGGTTATGAAAGGAAATAATAAAATCATCGCAAAATAAAATCAGGATATGAGACCAGTTAAAAAAATTGCCATTGCCGTTTTGTTATTATTTTTTTCATTTCCGTCTATACATGCGCAGGTAGCGCAAACACCGCCGATGGGATGGAACAGTTATAACTGTTTTGGCTCTGCCGTACACGAAGATGAAGTAAAAGCCAATGCCGATTATGTAGCACAGCATTTAAAGCAATTCGGCTGGCAATATATTGTGGTTGATTTTTTATGGAGTTACGATAATCCTCCGGGAAGTAATATTGGTAATCCTTTTCAAAAACAATTGCAGGATGGTTCTTATGTGCCGTGGTTAACGATGGATAGATGGGGAAGACTACTGCCGCAACCCAACAAATTCCCTTCGGCCTTTGGTGGGAAAGGGTTTAAATCCTTAAGCGACTATGTTCATTCGCTGGGATTAAAGTTTGGTATTCATGTTATGCGTGGCATACCGCGGCAGGCTGTGTGGGCCAAATCTCCGGTGTTAGGTACTAACGGCATCACGGCTGATATGATTGCGGATACCTCATCAATTTGTCCCTGGATGAACCACATGTATGGCCTGGACATGTCGAAACCCGGTGCGCAGGAATATCTGAATTCAATCCTTGAATTATATAAAGATTGGGATGTTGATTTTATTAAGGTAGATGACATTGCCCGTCCCTATCATAAGGCAGAAATCGAAGGATATAGGAAAGCCATAGAAAATTGCGGAAGACCAATTGTATTGAGCATCTCACCGGGCGAAACGCCGCTGGTCGATTCTGTTCATGTAAAAGAACATGCCAATATGTGGCGCATGGCTGATGATTTTTGGGACAACTGGGAAATGATATTGCACATGTTTAACTATGCAAAGAATTGGGAGGGAACTGGCGGCCCGGGACACTGGCCCGATTGTGATATGCTACAGATTGGTAAACTTTCAAAACGTGGCCCGGTTGGGACTGAACGTTATAGCCGCTTTACTAACGATGAACTCTACACGCACATGAATTTCTGGTGTATTTATCGTTCACCATTAATGATTGGTGGCAACCTTCCGGAAAACAGGGATATTGAATTAAAACTTCTTTCCAATGATGAAGTACTGGCCGTAAATCAACAAGGAGAGAATCCAAGACAACTATATAAGAAAGATGGAAGCATGGTTTGGGCATCTCACGTGCTAGGTTCCAAAGATTGGTATGTAGGCTTGTTTAATATTGCCGATAATCCCCACGATGTGTCAATTGATTTTTCATCGCTGGGATTAAAAGGAAAAATTAAAATACGGGACCTTTGGAACAAAGCAGACATTGGATTTTTTAAAAAGAAGTATGCACAAAATATTAATCTGCACGGAAGTGTATTGCTCCGCTTAAGTGCGCAGTAGCATTGCAATGCAATTGGTATAGCACTGGAATAGTCGTTTACGTATCACTGACCATTTAAGCAGATGGTTTCGTTTCACCGGCTCGCATTTCCTGTAGCATTTGAATTATCTTATCCAGTTTTTCAATTTCAAGTGAATTCAGCTTTTGCTGCAACGCTTCAATCTCAATTTTGGCTTCTGTATTTGTCTGGTAATCTTTTTGTGCCTGCATTCTGTCTCTTTCATTTTGCCTGTTTTGCGCCATCATAATAATAGGTGCGGCATAAGCAGCTTGTGTAGAAAAAAGCAGGTTCAGTAAGATGAACGGATAAACATCCCAATGATCCATCCATGCAACAAAATTTAAGACCATCCAGAGAATTACAAAAATGGTTTGAGAAATAATAAAGGTCCATGAGCCCATGCCGTTAGCCACTTTATCGGCAAGCTTTTGGCCAAAAGATAAGCTGTCCTGGTACAGATCGTGCCACGTTTTAATTTTAAGCATTTGAGAAATTTAGTTTTGATAATGAAAGGAGAGTTTAAATAATTAAGTAAATATAAAACACGGGGCCAGATATTGAGATAACTTATTTTGTGGCGACGTTTTCTAAATTTATAAGACGCAATGGCTGCCAAATTCTTATTATGAGTAATAAACGAAGCCCGGGAGATCCGAATAATCTGTTTATTCGCTTTTATCATCAATACTTTCTATGATACTTTTCAGAAAAGCATTTTCATCAAATGAATGATCAAGTGTTAGCCCTAACCTCACGACGACTAATTTTTTTGAAGGGATAATATAAATAAACTGGTACCCATACCCATCGCAATAGAACATATCAGCCGGAACACCAGGGAATGCTCTTAGTGAAGGATGCTTTTCATCGAAGCCATTTAACCAGAACTGGTAGCCGTAATTATGATAAGGACTGGCCTGCGGAGAGGTCTGCGTTTGTTTCACCCAGCCGACGGGCAAGATTCTTTCTCGGTTCCATACACCGTCGTTGTAGTAAAGTAAGCCGAAGCGGGCATAATCTCTTGCCGTTGCATTGATGTAAGAAGAACCGACAAAAGTACCGGATGCATCTGGTTCAAATGAAGTATGGTACATACCTGTTCTGTAAAACAATTCTTTAAAAGGAAATGCTGCGTAATCTTTTTCTCCTACCGTTTGCCTTATAATTCGTGAAAGAATATTGCTGTTGCCGCTCGAGTAATTAAATATCGTTCCAGGTTTGTGAGCCAATGGATGCGATGCAGCATAAGCAGCCATGTTATCTTTTTTATAAAGCATGTTAGTTACATCACTTGCTTTTGTATAATCTTCTCTGAAGTCAAGCCCACTTGTTTGTTGCAATAGATTTTTTATCGTGATGGCATGCCTCGAATCATTTGAATCATTCCACTCAGGTACCGGAGCAGGCTCATCAACCGTTATTTTTCCTTCTTGAACAAGGGTGCCAATTAACGCTGCAGTAAAACTCTTTGCCATAGACCAACCATACAATTTTGTATCCTTGTTAAAACCAGGGGCATATTTTTCTGAAATTAATTGCCCATCGTAAAGGATAACTACCGCTCTTGTGCGTTGTTTTTTTCCAGGATGAGGTTCTTTGAAAGCACTATTGATAGCAGCTTCCAATTTGTTTTTATTTATGGCAAATGGAAATGTATCCGTGATCTTATCACCGTTCGGCCATGCAATGCTGTCTGCATTTTGCACTGCTGAAACCGGTATTACGAAAGATTGAGAGCGCAATTGTTTTTCACTTATGTCATTAATAAGCGTGCAACCAATTCCCTTTCTGTAAATGGCTTTTTTAGAAGCAGTTCCCCACACTGTACTGGTTACCGATGAGTCTTTATAATTGACTTTATTGGTTGCAATGCTTAACGGAAGTTCACCGAGATCGCTGGTGTCAATATCCCCGGGATCTCTTCCTGAAACAAATACACAAGTACACATTTGTTTAGCATTATACCCGCTGATTATAGGAAACGATACCCACGCATAATGAATACCCCAGCCTAATGCTATTAATATAACGATCAGCAATAGACGAAGAATTAATCGCTTCATATTACCATCTGAATTTTTATATCAGCTTAATAAAAATATTCAAAATTGTCAGCATCAAAAATGAAGATTTACTTTTCTCTCATCCCTATCATTACGCCAAATAGTACCCCAATGGCATCCTGCAACGAATTATCAATATCTTTTCGTACCCATATAATGAAGGGCCTTTTTTTAAACTTAACAGCCCCAATGTGTTCACCGTTACTGTTGATAAGTACGGCATCGGCTTTAAATGATGGACGCTCTAAAAATAAAGAGTCTTTTTCTGATTTTAAAAATCCCTGAGGCGGTGGTAAAATGATAAATGGAAGTTGCTGATTCCCCATGTTGTTTGAAGACAAATTGTCCAGGCTAAAGGTCCAGGCAATGGCTGCGTTATTTCTTTTTATCGTTCCGGAAATCTTGGTTGTATCGATTATTACTTCATTTTTGTCTTCATCGTTTTTGCTTAATACTTTCCCCAGGAAAGTTTGTCTTTTTTGATTAGATTCATTTGCAACTGCAAACAATGCCTCGGTCGAATTTTCATCAGTTCCTGATTGTAATTTGTATAACCTGCTTTTCTTAATCGTTATGTATTTACTTTGATCGAAACCACCTGAGCCGGAAAATTCTATTTCAGCACTATCTCTCTTTTTCTGTCTTATTTTACCGGAATCCAGCTTTATTAAATTCATGGTAAATATTTGATCTGACCCCGGTTTGGAAAGTGTGAATGTTCCTTGTTTGTAATTCACATTCCACTTTTCGCTATTGGCAATCATAGTAGAATCCTCTATTGACTGGCAAGGTACTTTTGCAAACGGAAAGCAAAGTAATAGCAGATAAAATAACCTGATTGAAATTTCCTTTTTCATAATAAATTTTAATTTAGCATAAGCCATAAATCAGTCGGCGGGATCAATATTATTTTCATTTGATTTCTTTTGTGTTTTGAAATGAATACACCACCTGTGGATCATAACGTTCGTAATAAACGCCTGAAGGTCCGGGTTAACCGGCAGCATCCGTCGTCGCTTATAACTACTGTATTTCCTGGTTTGGCATCTTTCAAACCGTCTCCGCAAAATACTAAGCTAAGAGTCCGGCTGCCGCCACACCCTAAATCAATCAGGCAAGTCCCATTGCCAGAGTTGATGCTAATGCGGTCGTCT
>NZ_JBMQQG010000231.1:0-2865 GCF_057362405.1 Ginsengibacter sp. | reverse complement strand
TATGCATCCAACCATTTACGGGAAGCAAAAACTTTTACCGATTGGTTGTGGAAGATTAAAAAGGAAAATGAAAGATATACCCAGGAATATTTTGGTGTTGCTGGTTTAAATGTTCCCGGAGTTGCAACCATCTCGGGTTACCCGATGGGCGGATGGATTCAATATTCACTATCGCCGACGATTGCTGCATGGCTATCGCAACATTTTTACTGGCAATGGAAATATTCAATGGATAAAAATTTCCTGCAGACAAGAGCCTATCCGTACTTGCACGAAGTAGCTGTTTTTTTGGAAAATATTTCATACATGGAAAACGGGAAACGAAAACTGCCACTAAGTTCCAGCCCGGAATACAATGATAACAGTATTAACGCATGGTTTCTTAATACAACGAATTATGATTTGTCTCTAATGAAATTTGCTTTCCAGTCAGCCGCAGCATGCGCTATGGCTACGAATAAAAAAGAAGAAGCATTGCATTGGCAAAAGATTAATGCTGAGTTGCCTGCATTAAATGCAGATGAAACAGGACTCACCATTGCACCCGGTTTTCCGCGAAAAGTTTCTCATCGCCACCATTCTAATTTGATGTCAATTTATCCGTTGGGACTATTGAACGTAAATAATGCCCATGATAAAATGATCATAGATTCGTCGTTACGGTGGATGGAGAAAACCGGCACTCGCGAATGGTGCGGCTATTCATTTAGTTGGGCTGCGTCATTATATGCGCGGGCAAAGGAAGGAGACAGCGCTGCAAAAGAATTGAAAATATTTGCTTCTAATTTTTGTTCATCTAATAGTTTTCATTTGAATGGGGATCAGAAAGGTGGACAATATTCGAATTTTACCTATCGGCCTTTTACACTCGAGGGAAATTTTGCTTTTGCCGAAGGGGTGCAGGAAATGTTATTGCAAAGTTATAGCGACGTCATAGAAATCTTTCCTGCTGTGCCTTCCTCGTGGAAGGATATCAGCTTTGATAATTTACGTGCAGAAGGCGCATTCTTAATCAGCGCCGCAAAGACTAACGGTGTAATAGATGCAGTTTCCGTGAAGGCAGAACAGGGTGGGGCATTACATTTAAAACTTCCTTTCAAAACATTTCGTCTATCTGATATTGCAAAGAAGTATAAAGTACAAGATGGAGTTATAGTGATTGAAATGAATAAGGGGGAAAAGATTGAAATTAAGAATGGGTTTGAATGATTGCGCAAACGGTTGCCTGCTAATCTTTCATCATAAAACGATAGCTTTAAATCAATAACTGAATTGCGGGTTTAAATAACAAAATTTAAGCACAAGATATAATAGTAAGTCCGGCATGAAAAAATCAATTCTTTTATTAATCGCGTGGATTATTTGGAGCAATTGTACCGCACAAATATCTATGCCAAATTATTCATTGTCAATTGTGCCACAACCCGTTTCTGTTTCTTTACATACTGGATATTTTTCATTCAATCCCCGCACGGCAACAATTGTGGCTGATCAGAAGTCTGCTGAAATAGCATCTTTCCTGGCAAATGTGTTCCATCATAAATACGGGTATGATCTTAAATACATATCAGCAAACGTTTTACGTTCATCCGTAAATACGAAACCTGAAATTATAATGCGCATCAATAAAAAAACGGATGTATCTATCGGCGATGAAGGGTATGATTTGAAAGTTACTGCCCGTGAAATAATTCTCTCAGCCAATAGTCCGCATGGCCTTTTTTACGGTGTACAAACGTTGTTGCAGCTTTTACCGGCAGCATCTAACGGTGAGGATGAAACGAAGAATGAGCAATACAAAATACCTTGCGTAAATATCAAAGATTACCCAAGGTTTGGTTATCGCGGTTTGATGCTGGATGTAAGCCGCCATTTTTTCTCCAAAGAATGTGTAGAAAAATATATAGATGAAATGGCGAAATATAAATTCAATGTATTTCACTGGCACCTCACAGATGACAATGGATGGAGAATAGAAATAAAGGGATTGCCGGAACTTACTAAAATCGGTGCCTGGCGTGTGCCGAGAGTGGGCTTGTGGCACAAGTTCGAATCGCCGCAACCCGGAGAAAAGGCTACTTACGGAGGATATTACACGCAGGATGATATTCGTGAGGTAGTTAAGTATGCGCAGGAAAGATTTATTACGATCATTCCTGAAATTGATGTGCCCGCCCACAGTCTTGCACTCATTTCTTCTTATCCAAACTTATCATGTACACAATTAAAATATCCCGTGAACCCGGGAAGTCCATTTTATAAAAAAGAAGACAATGTGCTATGTGTAGCTAACGATTCCACGTGGTTAATCCTGGATAAAATTTTTACACAAGTTGCCAGTCTTTTTCCCGGAAAATATATTCATATCGGAGGCGATGAAGCCTATAAAGGCTTTTGGGAACAATGCCCGAAAGACCAGGCTTTAATGAAACGGGAAGGATTAGATAGTGTTGACGAACTGCAAAGTTTTTTTGTAAAAAAACTGGAAAAGCTAATCATTGCAAAAGGTAAAAAAATGATAGGATGGGATGAGATACTGGAAGGCGGCCTGGCCCCGGAAGCCACGGTTATGAGCTGGCGCGGAATGAAAGGAGGTATTGAGGCTGCTAAGATGGGACACGAAGTAATTATGACACCCATACTCGAAACTTATTTAAGCAGGCGACAAGGTGATCCATCAGTAGAGCCTTTTGCTCCGGGTATGTTGCGTTTGAGCGACTGTTATAATTTTGACCCTGTTCCTGATAGTGTGAATCCAAGATATATTTTGGGCGGCCAGGCGAGTTTGTGGACCGAACATGTTCCCAATGAGCGTCATGCAGAATATATGACCTGGCCAAGGGCAATGGCCATTTCAGAAGTGTT
>NZ_JBMQQG010000230.1:0-9196 GCF_057362405.1 Ginsengibacter sp. | reverse complement strand
TGCCGTTACATTAATAGCATCATCACCAAGAATTTTTCTCGTTTCATTTACCATTTTCATTTCTTCCTTCGTATATCCGTTTTCTATAAACACATCAATCTGCGGAATGGCATTTTTATCAATCGGATATTTATATGCCATCTCTCCTTCAATATTTTCCCTTTCGTTCATCATCTGTTGCACAGCTTTCACGCCGGTACCGGTAACACTTTGATAAGTAGATACCACCACCCTTTTTATAGTATATTTTTTGTGCAGTGGATTTAAAACCAATACCATTTGAATGGTAGAACAATTCGGATTAGCAATTATCCTGTCCTCTTTAGTCAACACACCAGCATTTACTTCAGGTACTACTAATTTTTTTGTTGGATCCATTCGCCACGCAGAAGAATTATCAATAACTGTAATTCCGGCTTCGGCAAATTTTGGAGCCAGGGCAAGAGACGTTCCGCCACCTGCGGAAAATATGGCTATGACAGGTTTTGAGGCAATGGCATCCTCCGCTGAAACTACTTTGTATTTTTTATTCTTAAAAGTAATTTCTTTTCCAACTGATCTTTCAGAAGCTACCGGTATCAATTCTGTAACCGGAAAATTCCTTTCTTCTAATACCTGTAACATTTTACTCCCTACCAGGCCTGTTGCGCCCACAACTGCAATTTTCATTTTTGTGTTATTTATATTATTTTATTCAATGTTTTCTAAATGCTGCGAAAGTATAAAGTTATTATCTTTAAAAAAAGCCGCTGCTTATGGCGAAAAGTTTTTTCACAATTTTTCTTGTAACAATCATGAGCTTTTTTGCGAAGGCTCAACTGTCAGAAAACTTTGACGACGGGGATTTTACTGGCAATCCTGCCTGGTCTGGCGGTACTTCTGATTTTATTGTAAATTCATCTTTACAACTGCAAAGTAACAACACAGTTGCAAACAGCAATTATTTTCTCAGTACGCCAAATTCCATGGCAACTGCTACCCAATGGGAAATGTACATCCAACTGGCATTTAATCCTTCTTCAGCTAATTATATTGATGTTTATTTAATAGCTTCCGCCAGTGACCTTACACTCACTACAACTACCGGGTATTTTGTTCGCATAGGCAATACAAATGATGAAATATGTCTTTACCGGAAAGATAATGGTGGCGCCATTACCAAGATAATTGATGGAACAGATGGAGTATTGAATAACAGCAATAATATTTTGAAAATAAAAGTTATAAGGGACGCTTCTAATCAATGGATTCTTTCAAGAGATTTAAGCGCAACAGGAAATAGCTATACAACAGAAGGTTCCGCTATAGACGCAACTTATACTTCTTCGGCGTACTTTGGCTTATATATCAAGCAAAGCACAGCCTCATTTTTCCAAAAGCACTTTTTTGATGATATAAAAATAACCGACTACCTACCCGATGTCACGCCGCCTTTGCTCCAATCTGCAACCGCACTAAATACAAACGTCGTCGATGTATTATTTAATGAATCGCTCGATGCCGGCAGCAGCCAGTTGGCTTCCAATTATGTCGCAGATAATAGTTTGGGCATACCCGCTACAGCAATCCTTGATGGGACAAATCCGGCCCTTGTGCATCTTACATTTGCAGCCGCATTAACTAACGCGGTCACCTATACACTTACTGTAAATGGTGTAGAAGATCTTTCAGGCAATGCTATAATCAATGGCAGCGCGAATTTTAGTTTCTATAGACCTAAACAATATGACGTTGTTATTGATGAAATTATGGCCGATCCGACGCCCCAGGTACGGTTGCCGAATAGTGAATGGGTTGAGCTAAGAAACACTTCGGGATTTGAAATTAATTTGCAAGGATGGAAATTAGCTGATGCCGCGGGGACAACGGGAGCCATGCCTTATTTCAATTTGCAACCGGATAGCTTTGTTATTGTTTGTACAGGTTCTTCTGTAGCAGGACTCACGGCTTTTGGAAGAGTAATCAGTGTTACGAGCTTTCCTTCTCTTGATAATGATGGCGATGTGATTTCTCTATATGCTGCTTCCGGCCAAACAATACACGCAGTTCATTATTCATCAGCTTGGTATCAAAACGAATTGAAGAAAGATGGAGGGTGGACATTAGAAATGATAGATACAAAAAATCCTTGCGGCGGAATGAGTAACTGGAAAGCTGGCATTGATCCTTCCGGTGGCACGCCGGGTAAAAAGAATTCTGTAGATGGAGTAAATGCAGATCAAACTAACCCGAAACTTTTACGTGCCTTTACAATAAACAGCACTACTGTAACTCTCGTGTATGACGAACCGTTAGATAGTACAAAAGCCGCCACAGTTTCCAATTATTCTATCGACAATGGTGCAAAAGCTTTGAGTGCTACCGGCGTGTCGCCGGTTTTCAATAAAGTAAGTATTGGCTTGACTAATGCCATGGCCGCAGGCACTGTTTATACAATTACTGCAGCAAATGTTACTGATTGCATGGGAAATAATATTGGCACAAAAAACAGTACCAGGTTTGGCATAGCCGAGAATGCCGATAGCGTTGATCTTGTGATTAATGAAATTTTATATAACCCAAAACCTAACGGAGTCGACTATGTGGAACTTTATAATCGATCTAAAAAAATAATTGATCTCAGCCGTGTCTATATTGCCAACCGTAGCAGAGGAACCATCAGCAGTATTCAACAGGTTTCTGCTGACAATTATTTATTGTTTCCTGGGGACTATCTCGTTCTTACCTCGGACCCGGAGGCGGTGAAGGGTCAATATATAGCAGCGAATCCCGATGCATTTATAACGGTAAATAACATTCCATCTTTTCCTGACGATGCAGGTTCTGTAATCATACTAAATGCGCAGGGGAATATTGTTGATGAAGTAGACTATTCGGATAAATGGCAATTTCCGCTCATTTCAAATACGGAAGGTGTGTCATTGGAGCGGATCAACTACGACGCCACATCTTTACAGGCAAATTTTCATTCGGCCGCAACATCGTCAGGATATGGAACGCCGGGTTATAAGAACTCACAATATAGCCTAAACGAAGATGTACCAGGCACGATAACCGTTACGCCGAATATATTCTCGCCTGATAATGACGGTAATGATGATTTTGCCACCATAAATTATAGTTTCCCTTCTCCGGGGTATGTATCCAACATTACGATATTCAACTCGTCCGGACGTCCCGTTCGTTATCTTGAGAAAAATTCTTTAAATGGGTTACAAAGTTATTACCGCTGGGACGGATTAGATGATAAAAACAGGCAATTACCACAAGGCATTTACATTATTTACACAGAGATATTTAATACAGCAGGGAAGAAGAAGGTATTTAAAAATACCATTGTGCTTGCAAGGAGGCATTAAAAAGTTGTTAGCACATCTCTTAATTATTTCCAATGTTATTGATATCATCATCAACACGATCGGGAAACTTATTGAGTTGTGCTTTAATTATGAAATAGCTGGTAATTGCAAAAGCGATTCCGGTCATACCAATTGAAAAAAGATTATCCTTTTCAAATATCATAAACCCGATCAGCAAGCCAATAACCTCCGTAACTATCCAGGCAACAACTGTGTATAGTCTCCATGTTCCTGGCTTGAGGCCTTTTCTGGAAGCGAGCCTTCCAATTTCACGGGCTAAGAAAAATAATACAATGAGGTCCAAGTAATACTTATTTTTTTAGGATAAAAGATTCGAATTTAATTTTAAAAATTACACCAGGTCTATATCAAAATTTACGAGTTGCACAAACTCTTTCAGGCGAATATCGATTTCGTTTTTGGTAATCTCCTTTAGTCGTTGAGGACCAAATTTTTCAACACAGAAGCTCGCCATTGCTGAACCGACTATTATGGCAGTTTTCATGTTTTCAAATCCAATATCTTTCGTATGAGCAAGATGGCCAATAAAGCCTCCGGCAAATGTGTCTCCCGCACCGGTTGGGTCAAATACATCTTCTAACGGTAACGCAGGAGCGAAGAAAACATGATCATCATAAAATAGTAAAGCACCATGTTCTCCCTTTTTAATGATGAGAAATTTTGGTCCCATTTCCATTACCTTTCTTGCTGCTTTTACCAATGAAAATTCGCCGCTTAATTGCCTTGCCTCACTGTCATTTATCATCAGCACGTCAATCATGGTCAATACTTTCTTTAAATCCGGCATCGCACTTTCCATCCAAAAATTCATCGTATCTAAAACAATTAATTTTGGCCTTTTTCTTAATTGATTTATTACACTTATTTGCAATGCGGGCATCAAATTTCCGAGCATAAGAAAATCCGAACCCTGGTATGCATCCGGGACTTTGGGATCGAAATCAGCCAACACATTAAGATCGGTAATTAAAGTGTCACGGGTGTTCATATCCAGGTGATATTTTCCACTCCAGAAAAAAGATTTTTTGTCTTTTACAATTTCCACGCCAGTTAACGCTACTCCACGGCTTTCAAGTTCTTTCATTTCATCTGCCGGAAAATCATTCCCCACAATGGAAATTTGCTGAATAGGCTGCGTCAAATGGCTTGCTGCATAGGCCACGTACGTTGCAGATCCTCCAACGATTTTCTCAATTTTTCCAAAGGGTGTTTCGATTGCGTCGAACGCCATTGTTCCGAGGGTAATTATTGCCATGTTTCTTTTATTGATTTAATTTTGGGTTAAGCGCTGCAAATGTAAAAGATTAATGTTGGAAGTTGGTATAGTAATTGACGCCGGTAATTTTGAACATTTTAATAATTTCTGTGTTTGTTAACTTTGTCTTAAAGTAATATTATGTTGCTACGTATACATCACCAAAATCCCCAGCCGCGCCTGCTTAACCAGGTCGTTGATTGCCTTAAGAATGGAGGGGTAATAATTTACCCCACTGATACAATTTATGGCCTTGGCTGCGATATCTTCCACCCGAAAGCAATTGAGCGTATTTGTCAAATAAAAAATATAGATCCTCACAAGGCGCAGCTTTCCTTTATATGTAAAGACCTGAGCCACTTAAGCGACTATACCAAAAGTATTGATACACCTTTATACCGGGTTCTTAAAAATTATTTGCCCGGCCCGTACACTTTTATTCTTCCTGCAAGTAAGGCTGTACCTAAACTTTTGAAGAGTAAGAAAGACACAGTGGGAATTCGTGTGCCCGATAACGTTATATGTAACTCAATTCTTGAAACTTTGGGAAATCCTATTCTAAGTGCTTCACTTCCGGGAGATATAGCAGAGGAGTATACAGACCCTGAAATCATTTATGATAAATTCGGCAAACTTGTAGATTTTGTTATTGATGGAGGTGTAGGTGGCATTGTACCATCTACCGTTATTGACTGTACTACTGACGATTGGACTGTGATAAGGCCAGGGCTGGGTGAATGGCGGGCATAAACAGATGTCCGCGAATTTTTTCAAAGGCTAATTAAATAATAAACCGGAGGAAAATTGAATATGGTAACTGAATTTCCCGGGAATTATAAAATATTCGAATTGATTATTTCATCGCTTTCTATAACAGATTCGTCTCTTAGTGCCGCGTAGATATTAAAACTCTTACGGTGATAACGGCACAAACCATATTCTTTAATTGCATTACGATGTTCAACCGTTCCATAGCCCTTGTTGTTATGCCAGCAATACACTTTATGTTTCTTATGTAGGTTTACCATATATTCGTCGCGGTAAGTTTTTGCAAGCACGCTGGCGGCGGCAATTGATGCATAGATTCCATCACCTTTTATTATACAGTGATGCGGAATTTTTCTGTATGGCTTAAAGCTGTTCCCATCAACTAATAATATCTCAGGTAGATTGCTCAATTTATTTAATGCAAGGTGCATGGCTTTATAAGATGCCTGTAAAATATTGATGCGGTCAATCTCTTCGTTGTTTACACTGGCAACAGCGAAAGCAATACTTTCTTCTTCTATTATCGGTCGCAAGTGTTCTCTTTCCTCAGCAGTTAATAATTTCGAATCATTTAACAATGGATGATAGAATTCTTTAGGTAATATAACTGCAGCGGCATACACGGGACCAGCAAAGCAACCCCGGCCAACTTCATCAACCCCGGCTTCAAGAAATTTATTATGATAGAAAGGTAGTAGCAAAATGTTTTATCAAAAATAAAAGACGTTTTGTAAATAATGGGAATGTTTTTTCAACAATGAGTTATTAAAGAATTATTGTTCAATATCTGTCCCTGCACAGGGTTAACTTTGCCGCGAAATAAGTATGAATATGACTGTTGAATTAAAAAAAACAATGCCTAATAATGTTGCTAAATGGCTCTTCGCAGGCGTTATCATGTTAATGATTCAAATATTACTGGGAGGTATTACCCGTTTAACAGAATCGGGATTAAGTATTACAGAATGGAAACCGATCACTGGGATTTTGCCTCCGCTGAATACGACGCAATGGATGACGGAATTTGATCGATACAAACATACTGACCAGTTTCGCAATATGAACAGTAACTTTTCCTTAAGCGATTTCAAATTTATTTTTTTCTGGGAATGGTTTCATCGCACGTGGGCGAGACTGATGGGCCTGGTTTTCCTCGTTGGTTTTTTTTATTTCCTTATAAAGAAGCAACTGAGACAAGATATGATAGGCCCTTTTATTATATTGTTCCTGTTGGGAATAATGCAGGGAATTATTGGCTGGATAATGGTAAAAAGCGGGCTGGTGCCAGAAAGAATGTTTGTAGGGCATATAGAATTGGCAACTCATTTCATGGCGGCGCTGGTGCTACTATGCTACACCTTATGGTTTGCGCTGACCTTGTCAGTTAACCGAAATCAAATTATTATAAATAGAAGTTTACAAAAAACTACGTTTGTAATTCTTTGTATTTTATTTGTTCAATTAATTTATGGGGCATTTATGGCAGGTTTGCACGCAGCAACCGCAGCGCCTACGTGGCCGCAAATAAACGGGCAATGGATTCCTGCTTCGATGAATAGTTTATCGCCCGCCTGGAAAAATTTTATCGATAATAAGATAGCCATTCAATTTATTCACAGAGGGATTGCGTATATTATTTTGATAGGGGTGTTGATATGGTTTCTTAAAGCGATAAAAATTAAGGGAACTTTATTATTCAATAAGACGAAAGTTATTCCATTAGTTTTTATTATTGTGCAGGTTTTATTGGGAATAACTACTGTAATAACATCACCTTATGGCAATAACCTTGTGTGGTTTGGCGTTGCCCACCAGTTAATGGCTATTTTGTTTTTAATGTCGATAATTTTTATGTTACATATCATAAGGTCATCGTCGGTTAGTATGGCTTAAATTGAGAGGATTAATCTTTTTATATGAGGGAATTTATAAAACATTTTTATTATTCATTTCCTATACAGCTACTACTCCTTCATTTCAGGAAATCCCAGGTACTCTTGATTTTCTGGCTGGTTCTTTTTTTAACTATTACCGGGAACTTCATGAAGCTCTTTGGAGCAAATGCCTTGTTTCTTGCGCCGGAATATTTGGGTAACGTAAATGCGGGTGGCGCAGCTATTGCAGGAATTGCAACAGGTGTTTTTATAATGAGTTGGAATATTACAACGTTCATATTACACAGTCACCGCTTTCGTTTTCTGGCGACAAATTCCAAGCCCTTCTTAAAATATTGCGTTAATAATTCTATTATTCCTGTTTGCTTTTTGGTACTCTATTTTCTTGAAGCATTGTACTTCGACAGAAACATGGAATTAATTCCCTTGCTGGAATTTATTGCTATTGCGGCCGGCTTTACGGGTGGCTTATTTTTACTGCTAATTATTTCATTCGCCTATTTCTTTACCGCGGACAGGAGAATAGTAAGAACATTTAAACCGGGCTTTGCAGATTTTGATGAAAACAAGAAGTTTGAGAAGCATGAAGATGCTTTAAGTGACAACAATTTTGGATTACCCGTTGGTTACTATTTAACCAACCGATTCACGCTTAGAAAGGCAAGAAAAGTTGGTCATTACAGCCAGGAATTCCTGGACACTATTTTTAAGAGGCATCATTTTTCGGCAATCATTACCATCATACTCGCATTTATTGTTATGATGTTGATTGGCTTCTTTCTCGATCATAAAATTTTCCAGGTTCCGGCTGCTGCCAGCATTCTTATACTTTTTGCTCTTTTAATTGCCCTGATCGGCGCTCTTTCTTATTTCATGAGGAGTTGGAGTATTTTATTTGTCGCTTTTCTTTTTATCGTTCTTAATATTTTGTACAAATATGATATAATTGATCCCAGGAATAAAGCCTTCGGGCTCGATTATACCCATACCGTGAGGCCTGATTATTCGCTGAAAGCCCTTGAGGCTTTAAACACACCTGACAGAGTTGAAGCGGATAAAAATAATATGATGGACATTCTTTACCGGTGGAAAGCCAAGCAACAAGATAAAAAGCCATTGATGGTTGTATTTAATTTCAGTGGTGGTGGCGTAAGAAGTGCAACATTTGCAATGAACATTTTACAGGAGCTTGATAGTATTAGTGGCGGAACTATTATGAATAAGACCGTTCTTATAAGCGGGGCCTCCGGTGGAATGCTTGCCGCCGCTTACTTCCGCGAGTTAGTAAGGGAGCGGGCTGGTGGAGAAAAAATTGACCTTCAAAATAAAAGATATATCGACAATATTTCTAAAGACTTATTGAATCCTGTATTTTCTTCAATGATAGCGAGAGATCTTCTCTCTCCGGCGCAAAAATTTTCGGTTGGCCCTTATCGTTATGTTAAAGACAGAGGTTATGCATTTGAAGAAAAGTTGAACTCAAATACACATGGCGTTCTTGATAAGAATATAGGATCTTACAAAGACGATGAGAAAGACGCCAAAATACCCCTGATGATTCTAAATTCTGTAATAACAAGGGATTTAAAAAAGATGATGATATCTACTCAACCTATCAGTTTTATGATGCAGCCGGCCTTTGTTGATAGCTCAACAGGAATGAGTGGCCCTGATGCAGTAGATTTTGCTGCGATGTTTAAAAATGAGAACCCGATGAATCTTCGTTTACTCACGGCCTTAAGAATGAACGCAAGCTACCCGTACATTTTACCAAGTGTGTGGCTTCCATCCCGCCCGATAATAGATGTTATGGATGCCGGCCTTCGGGATAACTATGGAGAAGAAACTTCTTTACGTTTTTTGTATGTATTTAAAGATTGGATCAAAGCCAACACCTC
>NZ_JBMQQG010000229.1:0-60491 GCF_057362405.1 Ginsengibacter sp. | reverse complement strand
TCCTGCCCGGCAAACACAGCATAAAGGTCTATAGCATTAAAGTTGGTTCGAACGAAGAGAGAGCTGGTAATTTACCAATATATTCTTCAACTTTTACGGTTAAGGAAGGATTAGATACGAAGATTGCTGTAAAAAGCAACGGCCATGTGCAAGTGAATGAGAAATTAAGAAGTAGCGTTAAAGAGTCAGGTGGCGGTAACAAAATTAAAGGAGATGTTAATGCGGCAGATAAAAGTATTAGTTCGGTTGATGATAATACTTCGGGCATCAAAAGTGGCCCAACCGATAATGATGATTTTGAGAAAACCTATAAACAAAAGGCATTCACGCCTGCAAGTATTGAAGAAGATGATTCCAGTATTTCCAGAACAGGCAGTTTCGATGGACATGGAAGACGTAGCAGTAAACGGCTCGATACCGCTATCGTCTATAATAATGAGAAAGATCAAAACACCATAAATTCCAACAAGAATTCACAAGGTAAATTGAAGAGTGAGATTCGCATTGGTAAGTCGGGTCCAGGATTTGACAATGAACGTAAAGATGATAATACAAAACAACCGATGAAAGATGATCAATTCAACGAATTGTATGAATCTGTTCGAAACCAGTGGCGGCCCGGGCAAAAAATGAAAACCCTGAATAATGAATTTCTAAATGCGGAAGATAACTTCTCGACTGCGCAGGCAAAGAAATTGATTAAACTGTTAACAGAAGAAGGTAATCGTCTTAAACTTGCAAAAGCAGTTTACCCCTGCATAACCGATCCTGAAAACTTTAGTGACTTAGATACTCTTTTAAGATATAAAGCTAGCAGAAACGAATTAGATAATTTTGTGACTAAGGGAGGCAAAGAGTAATAATCCCTTTCTGAGAATTATTTAATTGCATTGTTCCTTGCAGGCTGATGCATCATTAATTTTTCAATCATTTCTCCTATTTCCTGTGGTGTTTGTTTAAATACGAGGTAAGTAAATTTATCACCAGGTATTAAAATATCCTGTCCGTCGTCTTTAATTTCAAAATTTAATTTTCGAAAACTAAACCAGGGTTCAATGCCACGCACTGCGACCAATACTGCAGTTTCATCCCAACTATTTCGACCGACTTTGTTACTATCGTAGTTTAATGCAATTTGAAAAGCATCTTTTACAGGGCTATTTTGTATCGATTTATTATTTATGAGACGAATCCCTGTCAATATTTTTTGACCAATTTCAAAACCACTTATAATCATTGGTGTTGGCCAGTCGCTAAAAACTTTTTGCGATGCCCTCGCATCGACCATCACATTAAATTCATAGCCACTTTTCCCATCTTTATCAATCCTTGCAGCCATAGAAACTAACTTTTTTACCTTTGCCTTTACAAGCGAAAGGCCATCTAACCTCGAATACTCATCAGATTGCGAATTAAGTAGCCCAGCCAAATTAGTAAAGAATCCGACGCTTACAATTGTCACACTCGTATCGGGCTGAGATGAAAGTATTTGCCTGTACAACTTAATCGCATCCATTGCTTCATCGTTTAATTTCAGGGCATGTGGATACTTCGCGATAATAGCCTGTGCCCAATGCTGGGAGCAATTTTTATTTGGTAAAGTTGTTTTAGTAATCCCAATTGGAATACCCGGCCGGTTGAAATAAGTATTTAATACGCTAAGCGTTGGCACTGTTGTTGCAAAAGCGTTAGAGGAAATGGTTGCAAGAATTTTAGCTTCGCCCATGTCAGCAAATGCGTGGAGGAGCACCATAGCACCAACATCATCATAGTCGGGTGCAATATCTGTATCGAAAATAATGGGAATTATTTGGTGCTTCTGCGCAGACGAAATGCAGCACAAAAAAGAGAATATTATAAGGGGAATTAGTTTTCTCATAAATCGCTTACTATAGAACTAAAAGTACTAATAGTTTTTTTAAACGGCATCTTTCACTTTTCCGCATCGCCTGGCGGCAATTTATTATTGAACATTGATAGTTTATCAATCGTAAAATGTAACGGAATTGAATGTCATTTTTTATGCCAGGTAATGAAGTGCTATAAACTGCAATGCAATCATTGAATATAAAAAATATTCTGATGTTATAATTTCAGTTGATGAGCAATTTTAATAAATTACAATTCAACAGGAGAAATAACGGTTATAAAATCTTACTATTAATAAACCACAACAGTTGAAGCAGTTTTCTGATATCGTTTTTCGGTTTTTAAAAACCAGAAAGACAATATCCCTTTTCGATATTCCGCTTTAATAAAATCCGTGTCGATGTTGTCGGGCAGTAATAGCTCACGATTGAAACATTCGTAATTAAATGTATGTTTCTGGTAGGTTTCGTGTTCAACTATGTCCGGCTCTTTATGCAGCGCCGATATTGACAAATATCCGCTCTCGGTTATGCTTACAAATAAATCTTCTCTCTGCAACCCAGGTGCTGCCAATTCAATTTTATAATATTCGTCTGTTTCACTAATATTATACGCCGGAGTTTTAGCTCCCTCATGTGGTTTGGAAAGTTCTGCTGCGAGAGCATCAAATTTAACCTGGATGGGAATGTATTCACCTGGATAAGTGGACTCTTTTTGGTAGGGCAAAATTGAACTTAACATAACAATTGGATTTAAGGGTGGTTATTAATTGATTATGATATTGGTAATTTAAGAAATTTTAGCATGCAAACCAAGAACAAAACTCTCGATTTTATTAATGGTAATTTTCTAAGGCCAGGTTAACTTATTATTAATATTTCCACTCTCAATTAAAGCCACATTTCCGTATTTTTCTAATTGTCCATCATCAATTAGCTCGATATTCGTTCCATTTTCAAGAAGATTCTTTATTATATCATCCGCTTCATCTCTAACAAAGAAAACTTCGTTAAGCACTGAACTGGTTTCTATATGCACACTATTGACTTTTGATGCATGAAGGTTTCGAAGCATTTGCTTTTCAACAACCAATAGCTTTCCATTTGATCGGATTGATGCGCTGGATATTTCTGAAATGCCCGTTCTGAGTTTATTTTGTCTCCCGGCCTTTTCGATTTGGTTTATTAAATGCTTTTGTTTTAGTCTGTTCCAGAATGAAAGAATATATTTTATAAATTCATCCATTTCGCTTTCCGGGGATTCGAGGCACATGCCATGAATGAACTCCACTAAGTTTTCGTCATTAACTGTAATCGCCTTAAAGTCTTTGAATACTTTCTCGTCGCCTATTACAAATACCGGCAGTGGATATGATCTCAGAATGATAGAAAGACCAGTATCCATTTGTAATAAAAACTTTTCCTTAATACAAACATTTTCTTTTGTTGTATTAGAAAAGTAAGATTTAGCATTTGCACGGTTATTTTCATTGAATTGGGTTTCGGCCAGAGTATTTGACTTGATCAATTTTATGCGAGTTCCATCACCCAAAAACATTTTAGAATAATTATCGCTTAATAAGAAAATGAGGTATTCCTGCTTTTCCTTTTTGTAAAAAACAAGCTCGCTAATTTTGAAGGCTGGATCAATCACTATCTTTTCTTCCATCTCTGCCTCTAAATAATATACATTTTCTGTTATAGGAGATGCAAAAATTGCAACACTTTTTTTATGAGTATTGTAGTTAAGGCCGGCAATAACATTCCTTAATTTAATAATTACGGGTAAAGCTTTTTCCACAGTATAACCAGCAGTCAAAATTGCTTCTACTTTGCCCATTATGTTTTTTAACCTGCATTCCAGGGTTTTCTTTGGTGTTATAACAGGTGCAAACGGCACAATGATGGAAACAGCAGGCAGGAATTGGACTCTTGCTATTGTCTCACGTTTGGGGGTAGACGTAAGGAGATTCATAGAAATCAATTTTTTACAGGCATTGTTACCAGGAAAGCAGCAAGTATCCGTAATTATTAAATTAGTGAATTTCAACCCCGGGGATAATACATTAATTTCTCAGGGGTAAAGAACATTAGAAAATGTTATTGTCAGGTCTTGATTTAAAACTAAAAAAGATAAATATGAATTCAAAAGTAAACCTACCATAAAAACAAAGATTTTTTTACGAGAAAAATGATAGTATGTCTACGTTCAATTTTCGGAAATTACTGTAATGGGTTGAAACCGCCATTGTTGCCGGTAAGTTAATAAAGTAAATACCAGGCAAAACAGTCTGTAAGAAAATCAGCATCCAAAACGCTCCTAAGGATACAAAATAATATCGAAGATATGATAGGGAAGATGTGCTTTTGCAATGTCAAAAGCACTTACTTGATCCTGGTTAAAAATTCCGTTTTCAGAACAATTATCGCAACTAAAACTAACGGCAGTTTTCTTAAAATCAATTCTCCCCGTGTGTTCCGGTTTAACTCTAAAAGCCAAGACGGGCCTGGCTGGATTAAGAAAAGTCATAAACTGAAGACTGCAATGATTGAGTTTTAGAAAATCACTATGGTAGATACCCGGACAACTGCGTCTATTGTTTATAGTTAGTCTTTTATTTATTACCGCCGGATTGCAACTTTGGTAACCATTTCGAAAAACCATTTACCTTTAAGGTGTAAACTATCACCTCCAATAATACAATTCTTATGGGCGTAATCATGCAGGCTTTTTACTGGGATTGCCCGAAACTGGAAAATCAGCAATTCGAATGGTGGAACTTTTTGAAAGAGAAATTAAAATCTCTTAGTGAGGTCGGATTTACTGCACTTTGGCTTCCGCCTGCATGCAAGGCCGCCAATTTTGGAGGTATGTCAATGGGTTATGATCCTTACGACTATTATGATCTCGGAGAAATTGATCAGAAAGATTCTGTTCCGACATGGTTTGGTACGAAGTTGCAATTACAGGAACTTATAAGAGAGGCCCACTTAAATAATATGCAAGTCTATGCCGATATGGTTTTAAATCATACAAATGGCGCCGATGAGCAGGAAATAAATCCCATAGACGGTGTATCACGATGGACAAAATATAATCCTGGAAGTAAGCGTTTCAACCGTGATTGGACCTGTTATCATCCTTCATATTTTGAAAGGTTAGATGATGAATGTTTTGAAGGCATGCCTGATCTTTGTCATCGCAATCCCTATGTATATTCCGAATTGATGGAGTATGCAAGATGGCTTATTGAAGACATCGGATTTGATGGTCTTAGATACGATTTTGTAAAAGGCTACGGCACATGGATTATTACAGCAATATTGGAAAGATTGTACAATAAAAATGGTTCCACAACATTCTCGCCTTTTGGAGTTGGAGAATATTGGGATTCGGACGTGTTTATTACTCAATGGCTGAAAGAAACAAATTCTTTTTCCACGAACCCGGTTACAGCTTTCGATTTCCCTCTTCGTGCACGTTTAAAAGATCTTTGCGATACTTATGGATTCAGTTTGACAACTTTAACCCAAAGGGGAACTTTGCTAACCGATAGTCTCGACATGTGGGCGGTAACTTTCGTGGAGAATCATGACATCGTTCGTACAAACCCGATCGCTAATGATAAGATGATGGCATATTCTTACATCCTAACTCATGAGGGGTATCCTTGTGTGTTCTGGCAGGATTATTTTAACTGGAACATGGCGCAGGAGGGAACTAAAAATGGTATTGCCGCTTTGATAACGGTGCATGAACACTATGCCGGAGGAATTACTGATATTCTTTATTGCGACGACGATCTTTATATAATGCAGCGTCGCGGAAGTGATAGCCAAAAAGGATTAGTATTTGTGTTGAATAATACAGCACGCTGGAATGGGCGCCTGGTGACGACTCAATGGGCAAGTACCAGGTTCATTCCCTTGGCATGGTGTGGAAAGGACAACGCGGATATTCCTGAAGAAAAATGGACAGACGGTCTTGGCGTCTCGGAATTTTGGGCGCCACCGAGAGGTTACGTTGCCTATGGCCCGGCCTGATCGATTAAAGAAGCAATTGAGAAGCAGCCCGCGTTGATTTGTTTTCCGCGGCCTTGTGTTTTTCTTAGAAGTGAAAAATACATAGTAATCTCATGGGAATTCTTTAACTAAAAAAACACAGGATTTTGGCCAGTATTTTGGGCTTTTTTTATCATATAGCTCGGGCACACAATTTGGTGTTAACATTAAAAGCAGCTTGTGATTATAATTACCACTCCATTAATCAAACTTCAAATGCATCATGAAAAAAATTTACCTCCTACTTCTCCTTACGTTTTTATCCGCACAAGTATTTTCACAAAGATGTATATCGCTTGGATGTGCGAGACAACATACAGGAATAGCTACAGATGGCGCCATATCTGATTCAGTTATCGTTTCCGATTTGGGTTGTTACAATGGCTTTGCTTTAAAACAGATCTTCTGGGAATTTTTCTTTTCACCTTCCGGCGGTGATTTTACCCAAACATTTGCACCCACAAGCGGGACTGACCTGGCATTAAATTATGTTATTTTCGATGAAGGAACTGCGGCTCCATCATCAGTTGATTGCCCCGTCGATGCTTCAACCTGGATCCAATTAGCATGCGATATAATTGATCATCCAAACCAACCGTCAGGGCCAGGGTTATTCGGAGTAACGGCTACCACTACAAGTGGGCATTACTATGCTCTCGCCATAATAAATTGGCAGGGAATTAGTAACGGTGATGATTCATCCTATACATTTGATCTAAGTACTCCACAGCTGGCAGGTGTTGATCTTGACGCAGGAAATTGTCCGGGAGTTTTACCGGTAAATCTTTCGTCGTTTACGGGTGATGTAAAAAATTGTCTCGTCAATTTGAATTGGGTGGCTCAAGCGCAATCTAATTTCAAAGATTATGAAGTCCAAACCAGCACTGATGGCTTGCAATTTCAGACTGTTACCGTAATTGGCGGCAAAACCGAGGGAACGAATCAGAAGTTCTTTTACCAGGATTTGAATGCCAAAAATGGAAATAATTATTACCGATTGAAAATGACAGATGCAGATGGAAAAGTTGCCTACAGCAAGGTTATCTCCCTCAACAGTACCTGTAACAGCAGTGGTGTCCTAATCTATCCAAATCCTGTTCACGGCATATTGACCGTTAATATTCCCGGCTCGCCAAATGGATTAACCATTGCACGTTTATACAGTAGTGGTGGCAAATTGGTTTATTCCGCTACTTTTCAAAATGGAATAAATTCAATAGACATGTCAAAATATTCAAGCGGTGTTTATTTGCTTAATTTAAAGAACACTTCAGAAACAAAGAATATCAAGATTGTAAAATAACCGATACCAGGATTTTAATAGAAGAGGCTATCTGCTTATTGTGATTGCCTTTTCTATTTTCAAGACTGATCAAAAGGAGTTTTCACCGGGGAGCGCCAACCGTGAAAGCAAAAAAAAGCCACTCCTTTCAGAGTGGCGAAAATTAACTACAACTATAACACGGATATATAACTATTAATCTATAAGTTTATTGTATATCGGATATAATTTTTTTTGTTGATAAACTCCAAAAACGATTATCAATTCCAGAATACATTTGTTTCGTACTCAAATTTTATAACACCTTCTTTTTCAAATTTATAAAATAAGAGTTCAATTTGCCGCATAATTCTTTCATTTTCGCTCCCCTCTTTTGGGCAATAAGATGCTGATTTTAATCTTCCTTTCAATCCATCAAGATTAAACACCTGGTAATTTGGCAAACTTAATTTTTGCATTGGTTTAGGTGCAAAAAAATCTTGGATTTCCTTATCCGTAATATTTCTGTGTGTTACATCATTGTATCCTGGTATCGACTTTAAGATCATTTCGTAATTTTTTTGAAATCCATCATTCTCTTTTCTCACATTCCAGACCAATATAATGTGGCCATGGGGCCTCAGTATCCGATTGAATTCTTTCTTTGATTCAATTGACCTGAACCAATGAAATGCCTGTGCACTGAAAATAATATCAACACTGAGTTCTTTCAAATTTGTTTTTTCAGCAGTACCATTCACACTAATGAAATTTGAATTGGTTGAAAAAATTAATTCCGCTGCCTCTCTCATTTCTTTATTAGGCTCAACGCCAAAAACCTTATTACCATTCGTTAGAAAAAGATTGCTTGAAATACCTGTTCCTGAACCTATATCGGCAACCACAGAATTTTGATTTAATCCAATTTTATGGGAGAGTATGGTGATAATTTGTTTCGGATAGCCTGGCCGGTATTTAACATAATCGTCTACCCTATCGGAAAATCTTGTTGTGTTTGTTTTCATTTTATTTTTAATCAGAATTTTATTTTTCCTCGTAAAATGAGAAGTCGTCCATTCAGCCAAATTAAATTCTTAATTGCAATTTAATGTTGAAGATAGAATGGAGTTAATTTTTTTTAAGATTAAGTATATTTCTTTTAAACACGGATGGATTTTCTCCAGTCATTTTTTTAAATAGTTTATTAAAATACGAGAGACTTTCAAAACCAACTTCGTAACAAACTTCTGAAATATTTTTATCCTGTAGCAACAAGGTTTTGGCCTGGGTTATTCTATATTGATTTACGAATTCAGTAAACGTCATTTTTGTCTGTTTTTTGAAGTAACGACAAAAGGCGGAAGTACTTAAATGTACGCTGGCAGCTACGGTATTCACATCAGGGCATTCATTATAATTGGCATGTATATATTTGTAAATTGCTCCCATGCGTATTTTATCATTAAGAAATAATTTTATACTGGTATCCTTGTCATTTAATTCAATTATTTCTTTTGATGTTGCAAGTGTTTGTAGTATTTCGAGTAGGCATAACAGTTGGTCAAAGTAATTAAATTGATGCATCTTATGCAATTTTTTTGCGACAATTGCTTTGGTATTGCCATAAAAAGATAATCCAAGGGTTGCCTGATCAAAAAGTTGCCGGATTTCTTTTAATTCCGGTGTCTCATAAAATGCATCCGCAAGGAAGTTTTCTTTTAATTGAACAACTATTTGATGATATTCAGTTTTTAACCCGTAATCAAAATTCAAATGCGGAATGTTTGATCCGATGAGTACCAGGTCACTTCCCATAAAACTGGAAACGTGTTGCCCAACATGACGGATACCCGTAGTTGCTTCTACGTACACGAGCTCATATTCCGGGTGATAGTGCCAGAAAAAATAGTTCTTTAAACGGGGTGTAAATAATTTAAATGATTGGCCAGGATTAGTAACTACAATTTCTTTTTTAATTTTCACTCGCCCAATTTTCCAGTTAAGTTACAATTTCCAGATAAATCTGTTGAAAAGTGTCAATAGCGAGCAAAAAATAATCATTACAGGCATTAATTATCTCTTTATCATTAATCAACTTTGCCATATCTAATCATGTTCAAACTAATTTTATGGAACAAAAGACAATGGCTCCCACAATGGCTCCTTCGATGAATGCTCATAAGGACATTCCTGGAAATCCATCCACAGCTAAAAGCAGTAAAATCAATTTAAGTGACAGATCAAAGGGTCAACCACTAAAGGTGTTAAGCGAAGATGACTGGCAATTCTGGATTAATAACGGTTACATCGTTGTAAAAAATGCAGTTCCAAAAGAACAGGTTAAACGGCTGGCCGATTTCTTATGGGAATTTGAAGAAAAGGACCCGAATAACCCATCAACATGGTATGCCCCTCCACGCGCAGAAATGAAAATGAAGGAGCTTACAAACACAGGGATGGTGGAGGTTTATAATCATCAACTCCTATGGGATAACCGTCAGTATCCAAAAGTTCATGACGCGTTTGCAGATATCTGGGGAACAGAAAAGTTGTGGGTCACCATTGACAGGGCAAATTTAAATCTGCCTGTGCGTGAAGGATATGAACAAAAGGGGTTTATTCATTGGGATTACGATCCTGAAACCAAGCCACAAAATGTGCAGGGAGTCTTAGCACTTGCCGACCAGGATGATGAAAATATGGGAGGTTTTCAATGTGTGCCAGAATTGTTCAGAACCTATGAAAAATGGAAGTTAACGCAACCGGCAGATCGCGATCATTTCAAGCCTGATGTAACGGGTTTTGAAATTGTAAAGGTTAAGATGAATGCAGGAGATTTGCTGATATTTAATAGCCTGGAACCACACGGAATAAGACCTAACATGACTAAGGACAAAGTTCGGATAGCTCAATATATATCCATGATGCCGGCAGAAGAAGATAATAAAGAATTACGTCAATGGAGAATTACCTCATGGAAGGAAAGAAAAGCGCCTGAAGGATATGCATTCCCCGGAGATCCCCGAAATTGGGAACAAACGAAATATGCTACAGCAGAATTATCGGCGCTCGGAAAAAAGCTTCTTGGCCTGGAGAAATGGTGAGATAATTGCAGGTGCCGTCAGGCGTTATTTTTGATCAAACTTTTTAAGGAGCGGGGATAAAAATGTCTTCTTTGGGAAATTATTATCTAACAGTTGGCCCCTTATGAACAAAAATTAGTGCTATCTGGAAGGTCAATGCTTTTAAGGGGCAAAACTTATCTTGTAAATATATCTCCCTGCCTTTATTTTTTTTGTCATCGTATAATATTTCCAAAAATATCTACCAACTATTCTATTGTTGGGGATCATTTTAAATTTTATTTCTCTGAAGAATCGGGATAAGAGATGAAATGATCACGACTGCAAAAAAAGTTTTAATCTCATCTTCATATCTTGATACTTTTACCTGCATCATTTTTAAGCGTATTTTACAGTTCGACATGGAAAAAGTATTTATAGCATTGGGTGGAAACGTAGGCAATGTTTCGGAGAATTTTAATATAGCAATTGAAAAAATCAGTGGATTGATAGGACCCATTATTAAACAATCTTCTTTGTACAAGACAGAACCTTGGGGCAATAAAAACCAGGATGACTTTTTAAATCAAGTAGTTGAAGTTGAGACGAAACAAACCGCTGCCGGTGTTTTAGAAAGTATTTTGTCGATCGAAAAAATGATGGGAAGGAATAGGAATAAAGATAATCAGTTTGCACCACGATCTATTGATATTGATATGCTTTTTTACGGTGAGGAAATCATTGATGAGACTGACCTTGAAGTTCCTCATCCAAGATTACACTTAAGAAACTTCGTACTAACGCCGCTCATGGAAATAGCGCCCGGCTTCATACATCCCGTATTAAAAAAATCAATTAAAGAACTGCATGAATTGAACAACGATTCTTCCAAAGTAAATAAGGTACATTAATTACTAAGGTCTTTTATTATTTTCACAGTCACCAATAATTGACCTAAATGTCGCATGGTATGTTCTGCGGCGTGAACATATAAACCGATTAAGGTTGTGGAGATTAATTTTCTTCCAACTGTTCTTGCTTCCGTTAACGTGTCATTGTCCACATTTTTTAATTCATTGATAGAAAGCTCGACCTGCTTATTTAATAACTCAACCATTTCTGTTACCGAAGAAGACGTTTCTTTCTCTTTTCCTTCAATAGAAAGCGAATGTAGTTGGGCCGGAGTTAGTTGTTGTTTTCTTGCATAAGTAAAAAGACGATCGAGCACTCCGGTAAGATGTTGTAAATGAAATCCCGGGGAAGCAACGTTAGCGGGTCTTTTCCACAAAAGATCTTCAGGGAAGTCTTGCATCACTTTATTTACTTCCTCCCGTGCCTGCAACAACGCATGAGCAACCGGTTGTAAGATGACTGGAAAATTTTCTAATGGCCCACGTTGCCATACTTCCAACTTATCGTTCATAATGCATATTACTTGCAATTGTTTATAAGGTCCATCCTGGCTAATATCAGTTTATTGTCATTTGTTGAATGACATTTAAGATAATAAATTCAGCCGGGCGTACCGGTGCCATACCGATTTCTACAATCATTCTGCCATTAAGAATATCTTGTGGCGTCATAGTTTCACCAATTCCGACGTGCACAAAAAAAGCTTCTTCCGGCTTTATCCCTTGTAAGGCTCCCTGTCGCCACTTTAAAATCAAAAAGTTATTAATTATCGATTTTATAGTTATCCACGTCTTAATATCATTTGGTTCAGATCCAAAATTCTTCAGGGTAATTTTTATCGAATTCTCTATCATCATAAAAAATCTGCATACTGAAATGTATCGCCATTCGTTATCATTCCCGGCCAAGGTTCTCGATCCCCAGGCCAGCGTTCCTTTTCCGCTAAATTCCCTGATAGCATTTATAGATATACCGGATTTCACGTCTACATTTAGAGACTCCTGGTCAATATCGTTAATCGAAACAGAAGGAGCATTAATATTCGTTAAACTTGCACACGGCGCCTTCCACACTCCTTTACTGGAATCAATCGCTGCATAAATTCCTGCCATAGCCGCCGATGGAGGCATAATTACTGTATACTTCGCCAACTCCGTTTTTAACTGCGTATAAACAAGGATATTTTTTACCAAAATTTCGTTTAAGGTTAGCTTGTTGAATTCACCATTACCTTTTACGTCATTCCTTCCCGTCTTCTTTGTAATTGTTTTGTGAACTATTGTTACTGAACTATCAATATAACGATAAAGCATACTTGTAATTAGCCATGGGTAATATGCCGCTCCATATTTTAACCCGGCGGTCGCTGTTCCCCCCGTTATATTTTCCCTAAAAAAGTCTATCTCATTTTGACCAGCGGGTAAATTCTTACTAATATCCATTATAACAAACCGATCTTTTAACTTATATGCCTGGGTCAAGGCTTCATTAAATAAGTTATATAAGTCTTCCGCCTTTGTCAGGTTAGCTCCTTCAGGAAAAATAATTAGCGTCGGCCCGCTAAAGTTGTCAATTGAATCTAATCCCTTTTTTAACGCCCTTTTACTTATGCTTGCTTTCGGTGTTCCTAACGATATTATGTAACATTCGTATCCTCCATTCGCAAAAAATAATTGCATTTGATAATACATAATGTTCTTTGAGGGATGAACCTGAACGTTGATGTCACGAGAAGTAAGGTTTATTACTTTACCGGTCTTATTGAACTGGTCAGAGATATGAATAGTGATAAGTTCATCATCCATGGTACCAAAATATTGTTCATATTCCAGCAGCGAATTGATATATGTTGGGATGAAATTCAGGTCACCGGGGCTATCTTTCCATGCTTTTTGAGTATACCCTATAAACGCAGGAACAGCAGTAGGAACAGCGGTGACGGAGGTGAGTAGCTTTGGAATTTCTACCGGATGCATGAATGCAATTTTAATAGTATCTGCAATTAAGAAGGCTTTTTAAAAAGAATTACCGAGTCAAGATGGATGGGATATTCGGTACCAGAATCATCATCATTGCTTGAGCTTAAAATTATCAACCCGGGATATTGGTTGATTTTCTCAATCAGGTACGAGGTGCCTTGGTTGGCATATTTGTCATGCGAATCGTGTACACTTGTTCTCTTTCCGAATAAAGCATCAGCTTCATCAAAAAAAAGTATCCAGTTTTTTTCGGCCGCTGTTTGAAAGAACTTGTTAAGATTTTTTTCCGTTTCGCCAATATAATTAGAAACTATGCGGGGAACATCTACCCTATGCATATCAAGTGAGTTTTGCTTAGCTATTAATTTCGCCGCAAGCTTTTTGCCTTTTATTGAACCTGTAAATAAGATTTTATGTCCTGCTTTTGTGTCATTTTTTCCTTCAGCAATAATCTGAAGAGCAGCAGGTTTTGCGGATGCGTAATTTATACTATTGAGTTGGAGCTTTACAACGCGATCTACATCAAGATTTTTCCAGGTTTTTTTGGTAGTCATGCGCTTTGACATTTTTTTAATCTTTAACGCATGGACTTTCACGTTGCCGGGGGAAACAACTTTTGTTTTTGATTTCATATCAAACAATTAATGTTAAGCAATCGTAAATTCAAACTGTAAATGAACACAGTATTTTTTGTAATTCTACAAACAATCGGTACAGCAAAATAATTACATTTATTTTATTCTTAGAAAAGAATAAATTTTTCCTGCAAATGCGATTGTGAATTGAACGCGGCTGGCGTATAAATATATTTAATTTACCATCTCTTTCCTGGCTTGGATGGTGGTTTTTCTTCGGCCTGTTTTACTATTAGAGGTTTTTTGCCAAGAGAGATATCCTTTAAATTTTCTATCGCATTTTTAGCGTCCGAATCATTGGGCATTTCTACAAATCCAAAACCCTTACTTTTTCCGGTTTCTCTGTCCATCGCAACCCTGGCAGTAGCAACTTTGCCAAATTTTTCAAAAATCTCTTCCAGTTCAGCATCATCGAGATCATATGGCAAGCCTGCTACAAATAGTTTCATAAATTATTTTTTGTAAAAGTACATAACTTATACTGTCAATTGCATAGCGAAATTATAATAATCGTTTCGCCTATTTAAATGGGGAATATTTTGCTATGACGTCTATTTCGTATGAGTAAAAATTGTTTGCAATAATATGCCTGGGAAATATTGTACCTTCATTGCTATTAGAAGTTTAAAATTAAAATATTAAAAGGCAAAAGAGTTATGAGTAAATCGCAAGAAACCTGGAATAAAAAAGAGAGAGAAAAGAAAAAGCAAAAGAGTAGGCAAGACAAACTGGAAAAGAAGCAGGAAAGAAAGGAAAATGCAAAAGAAGGCAAGAGTTTCAATGATATGCTTGCATATATTGATGAAAACGGCAATCTTTCGTCCACGCCGCCAGATCCCGGTAAAATGAAAAAAATTAAATTGGAAGATATTCAAATTGGCGTTCCAAAACATATAGCTCCTGATCCTGCCGATTTAATTAGAAGAGGCAAGGTTACCTTTTTTAATGAATCGAAAGGCTATGGATTTATAAAAGATTTGCAAACACAGGAAAGTATTTTTGTTCATGCTAATGGATTACTTAACCAAATAAAGGAAAACAGCAAAGTAACTTTTGAAATTGAAATGGGGCCAAAAGGGCCTGGTGCAGTAAAAGTGAAACTGGAAAGTTGAGATAAAGTAATTGGCGAAACCACTTACAATTCATTTATAAATTGAAGTAATTTTTCCATTTGACCCACATTATTGAAGTTTACAGTATGTTCCCGCATAAACGATTTTAATTTCTCTTTATACATGGGGTACTGATCATACAAATTCTTTTTTTCCGCTGCATAGAAAATCATGGATTTATCGGCTATAAAATATTCATTTATGAATCTAAATAAAGAATTCTTTTCGATAGAAACATTTTCCGATTTAGGCTCTTCAAAACTATATGACGATTTTGAACCATTCGTAATTATTACCGGCGCTATACCATTATCACCCTTCTGTTTTTCAATATAACTTATTGTTTGCTTCACATACAAATTTACGTTGGCAAAATGAGTAACCTTTTGCATGAAACTGTTTTTTGAATAATAAAAGGTATCGGCCTTCACTATTATTTTATCAATGTTGTCCGGATTAGCAAATGGCCTGGTATTGCCTATTCGATCGATAACTAAAAATTTCCCAAGTATGCGGTTATAGTTAAGTTTGGCAACATATTTCGAGCTGTCTTTTAAAATAATGATTCCTTCAACAAAACCGGGGTATTCAAAAATATTGTGCGTAAGCTCTTTTAAATTTTCATCTGATCCCACATTTGCCTCTGGACTGTTCTGAGCAAAAAGATGACAGTAAAAAAACAATGACATCAAGCTTATCAAAAATAATCTCATGATGGCTCTTTAATTAATTATTGAATCCTGGGACGCAACTCAAATCCTTTTACAAAATTGAGGTATTGTTTACAGAAAATGGAAATGATATGGATGAGCGGATGTTTATTTAATTCTTAACTCAATAATCGTACATAAAAAAACTTCCGCGGATTAAGCGGAAGCCTTTAAATAATTTATTCCTGGGGTTCCTTTGGTCTTTCAGGATAAATCGAGTGTGCCTGGCAAGAGGCCGGTTTTCATTGGGATAATTAGGTATTTACAGGTATTGGAATTTAAAAAAAAGAAGTTGACTGATATCGGATCTGTTTTTGGTTTTTCCTGGATTGGGAATAGTCTTGTCAATGGATTTGGATTTCTGATTAATGTTTGTTGAACATCAATCAACTTCTAAAACAAAGATAAGTGTAACAGATACACTTAACAACAGGAGTTGTACTTATTTTTGAAGATATTATAATTACTGTCGCATAAGGTAAATCAACTATAGTATGTATTCGTATTATTACCACTTTAATCAATATAGTATTAGTTGTAGATAAATATTTTACACCCTGGTTTTAAATAAAGGTCTATTTCAACAGGTAACATATTAGTATTGTTAGGTCACTAATCAAGGTGACTAAAATTCGACGAAGTTAAATGCTGCATGTTTTCCTTTTCACCTGAAATTGATATACTTATAGGAAAAATATTAATTTTAATTCTGAACTATTCTTGTTAGCGTGGATTAATCGTCAGATGAGAACTTAATTTACTTACCAATAATGCAACCACATGAAGATTTTCTTATCTTTTCTTTTGGCTCTATCTGTCACCTGTTGTAAAGCCCAGGAGTGGCAGGCGGAAATAATGGCGGGCGTTTCCGGATACAATGGGGACCTCACTCAGCAAAGAATTCCGATTAAAGCGTTACGGCCGGCTGTCAACTTGAATTTAAAATATAACTCTGGAGATTTCATAAACTTTCGCATAGGCCTGGCTTACGGTAGAATTGGTGCGGATGATAAAAATAATACTGATCCTCTCCTGAAGAATCGCAATCTTAATTTCAAAAGTGATATAGTAGAATTGAATCTTATCACTGAAATTAATTTATTTGACCCTGAAAGTTATACCTCCTACCCTTATATTTTTGGCGGAGTCGGTGTATTTTATTTTAATCCTTTTACTTACGATAATAATAATAAAAAGACCTATCTGCACCCATTAAGCACCGAAGGCGAAGGACTGAAGGAATACCCCGGCAGGAAAAAATATTCGCTTATACAAGTTTGCCTTCCCGTAGGCATAGGTTGGAAAATACCGCTAAACGAAAAATGGGACATGAGTATAGAAGGTGGTTACCGTTTTACCTTTACAGATTATCTTGATGATGTTAGTAAAAATTATGTAGACCTCGGTATCCTCGCGGCTGAAAAAGGCCCAACGGCTGCGGAACTTTCATACAGGCAGTCAACTCCTCTCTCCATTGCCGATGTCAGGGGCAACCCTTCAATAAAAGATGTCTATTATTTTGGCGGAATTAAATTTACAACTAACCTCAGTAATCTTTTTGGCAGGCGGTAGAAAAATTAATTTTTCATTATTTTGAACTCTACTCTCCTGTTTAACTGTCTTCCTTCATCCGTGTCATTGGTTGCAACGGGTTTCGTTTCACCATAACCGTGAGAAGTAATCCTGGAGGGATCGATTCCTTTTGAAATAATATATTCCATAACAGATTTTGCCCTGTTATCACTTAACTTAAAATTGTATTCATCAGAACCGCGGCTGTCTGTATGGGCGCTCATTTCAATTTCAATAGAAGGATTTTCGTTGAGCAATTTTACAACCCTGTTTAACTCAATATACGATTCCGGCCGAAGCTCCCACTTATCAAAATCAAAAAATACATTATTTAAACGCACTACGCTCCCTACTTCTATAGGAACCAGGTAGAGATCTTTGTGTATCTCTTTATACCCGGCCTTAATCAAAGAGTCAAGATTTAAATTTTCTGATATAGCAAAATAATGGTCTGCCGTTGCTCTTATGCTATAATTCTTATCATAAGGCAGTACAATCTTAAATGAACCATCCGAGGGGTTTGAAATTCCGTTCCCGGCTTCTTCCCCATCAGGCAATGTCTCGTATACAAGAGAAGCACTCAACGGAAGCTTTGTTTTTGAATCATAAACATTGCCACTTACTAATACAACGGGGTTGGGTTTTTCTTTTTCTAATAACTTAATACGCACGATGTCGCTTGCGCCATAGCTGTCCTGGTCTGTCGTCATATAGGCATATTCTCCGCCGGCATCCAGTGTAAAAAATGCATCCCAATCGGGAGTATTAATAGGAGCTCCCAGGTTCACCGGGTCACTCCATTTCTGCCATGAGTTATCCAATCGTTTACTGGTCCAAATGTCATTATCACCTAAACCGCCCGGTCGGTCACTGCTGAAATACAGGGTAACCCCATCCGATGCCAGGTAAGGTGTCATTTCATTGTACTTCGCAAGATTTATTTTTTTACCAAGGCTTTTCGGCTCGCTCCATGTGCCATCTTTTTGTTGAAAACAAACATAAATATCATTGTTAAAACTCCCGTCTTTCTCTGACATGTACAGCAATAAGGTTTGTCCATCACTAGCCATCGTTGCCCCGTATTGATTACCCCGGTTATACTTTTCATAATTTTTTATCTGGAGCATTTGCGGCTTGCTCCAGTTTCCATATTTGGTGAGATAACACATGCTTACGCCGTCACCGAAATAATCTCCATCAATGTATGCGTTGCGGATGAGAATTCGGTTGTTATCAGGCGAGATCCAAAAAACTGCATTGTATTCTGATGTATTTAAAGGGCGTCCGAGATGAACTGCTTTACTCCAGTTACCCGAACTATCTCTTTCTGAAAACCATATATCCTGCGAATTGGGAACAACATTTACCTGCGTGTTGTGCGGATCGTTTTGCCTGATAAAAAACAGCAAATTGCCGTCTGCCGATATAGTTGGCCTTAACTCATCGTATTGAGTATTTATTTTTGCCCCAATATTCTCGGATTTGACGATCGTCCCGGCCGTGATGATATTTTCCTTTTGAGGTATTAATTTTACAGTATCACTAAAATTATCGTTGGGTGGTTGTGTTAACCCATATTTCACGCCGGCAAAAAAAACAAAAAAGAGTATAATTTTTTTCAAAACAGGTTGATTTGACCAACTTCATAACGTAAAAAAGTAATTGACTAATATGCCTCGAATCAAATTTTAAAAGATAATATTTCCAAAAACCTGTTCAATAATTTAGCGCTGTAGTCATTTGTAACGTTATAATTAAGATAATCGGGGCGGTATTTAAATTACTGGCAATGTTTTTGAAAGATGAATGTGTATCTTTTCAAATAAAAAAATATATACAATATGAAATTCAAAAACGCCACCATTTTATTCCTTTCAGGTATCGCTTTAGGCGCCCTTGCTGGCCTTTTAATGGCACCTGATGAAGGCGCTCAAACCCGCAAGAAACTGATGAAAAAGGCAAAAAAATATAAAAAGGACTTAGCGGACAAGGCTTCTGAGTACAAAAGCAAAGCGGCAGGTTTTAAGGACGATATTGAAGGTGCCGTTAATGATGTTAAAAAAAGATTCAGTTAATCGTCGAAACCGATTCTTCAATTGTGGCAATTCTTTCCCACCGGGAGAATTGCCATTTTTATATAACATAATGGACAGGTGATCCGGGTCATGGGTTCCCCGGTAAATTGTTACTTTTCCTACATAAAGAAACGTTCTGAAACTATTTTTCCATTATTTACTTCGTAAACGCAAAGTTCTTTCATAGCCATACGCCCCTGTCCTTTCATTGTTACATCCATATTCAATAAGCATGCGAACGAGTTTGATGCAATTAAAGGATCAGAAATTGTAACGGTATGGGTCTTATCCACCATAGCAGCAAATTTTTTGCCTTTTTCAAATATGGCATGCAGCCCTTTTGTTTCTTTATCAAAATCGGGAGTTGCGTGAGGTTCTATACTAACGGCATCGTTTGAAAATAGTTCTTTCTGTGCTTTTTCAAAATCACCTGTACGGCAAATTGCAACTAACTGGTTAGCTATGTCGTTTGTTGTCATACTTAAAGTTTTAATTGTTGATAAAAGATTATTGACTTCTCTAAGGAGACTTGTGATTAAATCTCGACGTAGTTTCTTTAAACAATTTCTTTGCCGGAATTTTTGCAGTTATTACTTTATCTTCAATTCGATGAGTAGCGCCAATTATCTTCAATTCGATGAGTAGCGCCAAAAATTATTATTAAATATTTAGAATTCTGAAGAATATGCGGATACAAATCTTTAACTCACTAACTTTTTCCCTGGTTGTAATTGTTGCTGCGTCTTGTAAAGCACCCGTTAAAGAATCTTATAAAAACTGGGAAGTCTACGGTGGAACAAAGGATGCGATGCACTATTCCTCGTTAACTGAAGTTGACACCAATAACGTAAGCCAACTCACGGTTGCATGGACCTATCATACCGGTGATGCCGATACGATATCTCATTCACAAATTCAATGCAATCCTATTGTTATTGATGGTATTCTTTATGCACTTACTCCAAAAATGAAAATGTTTGCAGTTGATGCAGCAACGGGTAAACAATTATGGGTTTTTGATCCCAAAACTTATATACCGGATGATACGAATGTACAGAAAATGTTATCAATGCAATTTACCAATACGGGCCGTGGTGTTACTTATTGGGCCGATGGTAAAAATGATAAAAGAATTTTCTATACGGCAGGTCCCTACCTCATTTGCGTAAACGCTGCTACTGGAAAGGCTATAAATACATTCGGGAACAATGGGCGAATTGATTTGCATGATGGCCTTGGCCGTGACGTTAAAGACCGTTATATAACTTCGAATACGCCAGGGGTTATATACAAAGATTTGTTGATTTTGGGTACGCGGGTTGCTGAGGATGCAACTGCTGCGCCCGGGCACTTAAGGGCTTACAATGTAATCACCGGCAAACAGGAATGGATCTTTCACACAATACCGCAGCCCGGCGAATTTGGATATGATTCTTACGACGATAAAAATGCATGGCAGCATCTTGGCTCAGCCAATAACTGGGCCGGAATGAGTGTTGACGAGCAAAGAGGAATTATTTTTGTTCCAACAGGTTCAGTAGCAGCCGACTTTTATGGTGGGAAGAGATTGGGTGATGATCTTTTTGCGAATTGTGTTTTGGCATTGGATGCTGCAACCGGTAAACGTATCTGGCATTTTCAAACAGTGCATCATGATGTCTGGGACAGAGATCTTCCAACCATTCCGGTATTAGCTTCCATTATGAAAGATGGAAAGAAAATCGATGCCGTTATTCAAACAACCAAATCAGGATTTATTTTTTTATTTGACCGCGAAACGGGCACACCTATTTATCCGGTTGAAGAAAAACCTGTCCCGACTGAATCAGAACTTATAGGTGAAAAACTCTCGCCTACGCAACCGATTCCGACATCACCAAAACCATTTGCCAGGCAGGTTCTAAATGAGGATGATTTAAATAACCTTGTCCCTGATTCTTCATATGATGATCTTAAAAAAAAACTAGCATCTTACAAAACCCGGAACATGTTCAATTCTCCATCAAAGGAGGGCACAGTTATATTTCCTGGCTTTGATGGCGGCGGCGAATGGGGAGGTCCCGCTTTTGATCCTTCTGCAGGCATATTATATGTGAATGCCAACGAAATGCCGTGGATACTAACGATGATTGATGTAAAGAATGATAAAAAAAATAACGAAACTTATTTACAGGCGGGGCAGCGCTTATACATGCAACATTGCGTTGCTTGTCATGGGCCCGAAAGGAAAGGTGGCGGAAATTATCCATCCCTGGTTGATGTAAATAAAAAATATAATACAGCTACTTTCAATGAGCTTATTTCTAACGGGCGTAAAATGATGCCTGCTTTGAATACTTTATCAGGTGAAGAAAAAAATGCAATCGCATCATTTATTCTTGACATGAAAAATATTCAGCATAAAAAATTTATTCCCCCGCCTGAAACAAAAGATCCGTACCTGCAACTTCCTTATACTAATACAGGGTATAATAAATTTCTTACAAAAGAAGGTTATCCAGCTGTGAAGCCGCCGTGGGGAACATTAACGGCCATCGACCTAAATACAACGAAGGTTGTTTGGAAAGATACCTTAGGAGACTACCCGGAATTAAAAGCCCGCGGAATACATTCAGGCACCGAAAATTATGGAGGACCAGTTGTTACAGCCGGCGGACTGTTGTTTATAGCAGCGACAAGCGACAGTAAAATACGGGCTTTCAACAAAAGAACGGGCCAACTACTATGGGAAGCGAACCTTCCCGCCTCTGGCTTCGCAACTCCGGCAGTGTATAACGTTGACGGGAAACAATACCTGGTAATTGCTTGTGGTGGCGGTAAATTGAAAACAAAGTCGGGAGACGCATATGTCGCCTTTGCATTACCTGGTAATAAATAAGTGAAAAATTCTTTTCGATTTAACTATGTGCAAAGATTCACATCTTATTTAAATGAAGAAGATGAAGAAGAATTTCAGTCTGGTGTATTCATAAATCTATTATAGGTTTCGACAAAACCTGAACAACATGTGATCTCATAAGAGATTTGTATTGTATGTCGCCCTTCTTAAAAAAATATCCTTTTACTATAAATTGTGGAACCTTCTTATTATATTTATCTCCTCAAAATAATCTGTAGTTTTTGCCCCCAACTGCGGTAAACTTTACCAATCCAACATTTCATCAGATAAGACCGAATTTTCTTAAACAAGCTTTAAGTATTCTTTAAAATCTTTAGGATGATAAAAAAAATTATCAGTCAATCATTTTTCTTAATAATCTTAGGGGCTGTCTTGAGCAATACTTCGGTGGCGCAAAATTCATTGTTGGTTAATTTTGGATCTGGTTCATGTAATGGCTCCGGCCAACCCGCATTTTCACTAATTAAAGATCCTCTGAGCGATACTGCTTCAAACTTACTCACCTGTAGTCTGGCAAACCAGGTCCCGGATATTTTTGCTGTGTTTGTAGCTTACAATCCAAAAGATAATAAACTTTATGCGGCGGATATAAGGGAGGGTAATACTAAAATATGGGTGCTCGATATTGGGTTGCCCGCAAATATCAACTGCCCGTTGAATCTAAGCGCCACGCCAGATTATACCTATAGCTATGTTTCTAACAATTTCGAGTTTGATAACAACGGTGATCTATGGTCGTTCTCGGCTTATAACGATACACTTGGGCAATGTAACATCGATAAATTTGATGTGACAACCGGAAAGGTGCTTAATACCCGAACTGTGCAATTTCCTGAAGGTTATTTTCCTACCAGCATTTCCAGCGGAGACATTACTATATTACCCAATGGACGTATGTTTGCTACGCTGGGCAGCTTTCCTTCGAAGTTGTATGAAATTAAGAACTATAATACCAGCACGAATGCCATGGCAATATTTTTAGACTCATTACCACAAAGCTGTTATGGAATCGCTTACCTCAATGGAAAATTAGAAATCACCGGCACTGACTTTTTGGGAACTTGTTATTATTATACATATGACATCGCCACTAATTTTCTCGATTCAATACAAAGCTTTCAGGCCGGTCAATTACCTATTGATAATACCAGCATCACGCCGTCTGTTGGCGTTACCAAGCAACTAGTGAATATGATTAAGATAAATAATAATACCGCGGACCTAACCTATGACATCTACGCCAGGAATTTAGGGAATGTCGCCCTGAATAATATTAATGTAAGTGACAACCTTGCCGGCGTGTATGGACAGGGTAATGTATCTAACATAAGTGTGTCTTTTGTTCCCGGTGAAAATACAGCAAACCTTTTATTAAACCCCTCTTACAATGGGAATAGCGATAGTGTTTTATTAATGGCTGGCCAAAACTTAAAGAACCAGACATCAGTAAACACTGACTATTTTTTCAAAATTCGATTAAGCTTCCGTGTTAGTAACCTCAATCCTGCAATTATTTATGAAAACTCAGCGATAGGAACGGCTACGATTGGCAGCATCGGAACTTCAAGTTTTAGTAACGTAGCTGACTCTTCCAACAATGGCCCGGAAAGCGCTGTGGACCCAAATAACGACGGCAATGCTACCGAACCCGGGGAAAACAATCCCACTCCTTTTAACTTTGGAACTTTACCTGTAAAATTCATTAGTGTAAACGCATCTCTTATTGATAAGACTTCTGCGTTAGTAAGGTGGGTAGTCGCCACGCCTACTCTTAACTCAGACAAATTTGATGTTGAGTTCAGCTCTGATGGAAAAAACTTTGATGCAATCGGCAACTTAAAAATTGAGAATACCAACCAAAGTAATTACCAGTTTTTACATTCCGGTATACCCGGAGGGAATCTGTATTACCGTATTAGGGAAACTGATATTGACGGTGAATATGTATATAGTGATGTTGTTGTTTTGCGTAATAATATTTCCGGCGCTGTTATTATCTTTCCGAACCCGGCAAATAATTATTTTACCGTTGCGGCGCCAGCTAACGTACTCGGTAAAACGCAAATAATTTTGTATGATGCGGTGGGAAAAATAATGACCTCTTCGATATTGTCGGCAACTACCGAAACAATCAATACCAACTCATTTCCAGATGGCACTTATGTTTTAAAAATCAAGGGTAACGGAACGATAACAACCCAAAAAGTTGTCGTCCTGCATAAGTAATGAAATCAAAATCAGCATTGCCAGATATTTTCATAATTTAGCTTTCATTACACATTATTTTATGCCAATTAATATCGCATTGCTTGCTGAATTACAACATGAAGCCGGTAATTCAAGAAAGATGATTGAACGTGTACCAACCGATAAACTGGACTGGCGGCCGCATGAAAAATCTATGACGATAGGAAGGTTGGCTACACATATCGCCGACATACCTATTTGGTTTGGCAGAACAATCAACGCGGAAGATTTTGATTTTGCCACGGCAGTATTTAATCGGGATGTGAAAGGTAATACTGAGGAAATATTAGAATTGTTTGATAAGAGGCTTCAGGATGCTGTTGACCTTCTTCACTCGACGTCCGATGAAACGCTAAATGCATCGTGCACTTTCCGCCGCGGTAACCATATATTTTTTCAACTGCCAAGGAAAACGGTTCTTAGAAATTTTTGCTATAATCATGTATATCATCATCGCGGCCAACTAAGTGTTTACCTTCGTTTGCTCGACATTCCCGTACCAGGAATGTATGGGCCTTCTGCGGACGAAACAATGTAAAGAATGTTGGTTTGAATTTCTATCCCTAAATAAATTGTAACTGAGCTTCCAGCATTTTCTTATAACAGGCAAATTTACGATTGGTCAATGCATCGGCAACTTCCGTTGTGAGGTCTCTCAACTCATTCAATTCTTCATTTCTAAATGTGTCAAAAGCAAAGTAGGTAGTGCTCCCGATTTCATCGAAGGCGCTAAAGTTTTTTGGATTAACTTTCTGTCTTAAAATGATATATGATATGAGAAAACTTCTAATTTCCCGGGCATTTTTGTTCGCACTTATTTTAATTCCAGCGCTTACCCGGGCACAGCAAATTCAGACCAATGCCAAAAGTAATGCTGTTGACTATACAAAATTGGCCATGATCGATAGTTTGGTAAATGATTATATAGCTAAGAACTGGTTAACTGGAGCTGTTTCGATTGTGGTTAAGGATAACCGGCTTGTACAATACAACGGGTATGGTTATGCAGATGTGTCAGCAAAAAAACCCATGAAAAACAATGCGATGTTTCGAATTATGTCGCAAACAAAAGCCATTACCAGCGCAGGTATTATGATTTTATACGAACAGGGGAAACTAATGCTGGACGAACCTATATCAGACTTTATTCCAGAGTTTAAACACCCGGTAGTACTGGACAAATTTAATGATGCAGATACAACGTATACCACGGTTCCTGCAAAAAGAGAGATTACATTTCGTGATCTTCTGACACATACCTCCGGTTTGGATTATACTGATATTGGAAGCTCAAAAGTGATGGCGATTTATTCCAAAAATAATATACCATCGGGGCTGGGTTATTTTGATGCGAACTTACTGGATCGAATGAAAGCGCTTGGCAAAATGCCCCTCTCCTTTCAACCGGGTGAAAAATGGCAATATGGTTTAAACAGTGATTTGCTTGGTTGTTTAATTGAAGTGATTAGTGGAACTAATCAGCAAGATTTCTTAACTAAGAATATTTTTGAACCGCTGGGTATGAAAGATACTTACTTTAATGTGCCCGCATCAAAAGCAAACAGGCTGGCAACGGTTTATACTGAAGACTCTTTGCATCATATAATTAAATGGAGTCATTCGTTTCGCCATATAGATCCTGACTACCCGTTAATGGATAAACATTATTTTTCGGGCGGTGCCGGGTTAACTTCCACTGCGTTTGACTATGCTGTTTTTATGCAAATGTTGTTGAACGGCGGCATTTATAACGGTCATCGCATACTCGCAAAAAGAACAGTAGAAATGATGACGAGCGGGCAATTGGCTCCTGGCCTGTTCGGCGATGATAATTTTGGATTGGGCTTTGAAATTACTTCCGAAAAATCAGCTGCAAGAGGACCGCGATATACTGGTTCATTTGCGTGGGGAGGCTATTATGGAACCACTTATTGGGCGGATCCAAAAGCTCACCTTGTATGTTTGTTCATGACACAACAAAATCCAAACAGTCATGGAGATATTGAGCGGAAATTTGAAGCGATGGTTTATTCGAGTCTTAAATAACAGCTGTTGATATTTATTGATTTAAGGGAATTTCAATTTAAAGGAAAGCGGCTTTTATTTTTTAAGTGTTTAATAAGGCGTGTACACGTATCCGTTACGTTCCATCTTATGATGTACTGTCAAGTCTTATTTCCTTCCAGCTCACTTATCAAACTTGCCACAAGAGCTGTCCACCCGGTTTGATGGCTTGCGCCGAGACCGTTACCATTGTCGCCATGAAAATATTCGTAAAATAAAACAAGGTGTTCATTACCTGGCCTGTTGTAAAACCAATTTTCCTTCCCGTAAATTCTGCGATTACCTTCTGCATCTTTTTCAAATAAACTGATAACCCGTTTTGTCAATTCATCGGCAACTTGTTTTAAATTCATTTGTATGCCGGAGCCGGTGGGGCACTCAACCAGCAAGTCGTCGCCATAAAATTCTCCATATTTTCGAATGGATTGAATCAGTATATAGTTTATGGGAACCCAAACCGGGCCTCGCCAATTAGAGTTGCCGCCGAAAAAATTTGAAGTTGAATCTCCTGGATCGTATTGTATACTGTATTCAATATTATCAATATTTACGGCATAGGGATTCTTTTCGTGATATTTAGATAATGCTCTTATACCGCCCGGAGAAAGAAATTCTTCTTCGTTTAGCAGATGTTGTAAAATGTCTTTTAATCTGTCCCGCTGAACAAGAGATAATAATAATTTTTCACCTCCCGTATGTTCCTCGTTGGGCCAAAATCGGTTGTTTTTCTTTCTGTATTTTTCAAACCAGGCGGTTCTTTTTCTAAAGTCACCAAGTTTATCACGCACTTTTTTATCAACAATTGAAACTGCAAATAATGTGGTTATCCCTACAATTGACTGAATACGCAAGTGAATAGGATTAGCGCCATCTTTTGATAGTATGTCGTAAAAGAATTTATCCGTGTCATTCCACAATCCATATTGATTCAGCGCTTCAGAGATCAGTATAAAGTGTTCGAAAAATTTTGTCGCCGTATCTTCAAACGTTTCATCTACCATGGCGATCTCCAAAGCCATATCCATCATATTTAAGGCATACATGCCCATCCAGCTTGTGCCGTCTGCCTGCTCCAGCCGGTGGTTTCCCGGCATTTCAATGCTCCTGTTAAAAACACCTATGTTGTCCAGGCCAAGAAATCCACCCTGGAAAATGTTGTTACCACTCGCGTCTTTCCGGTTAATCCACCAGGTAAAGTTGATAAGGAGTTTATGAAATATTCTTTTTAAAAAATTGATATCCCCTTTTCCTGTCGTGTTTTTTTCAATCCTGAAAACCTGCAAGGCAGCCCATGCATGTACCGGCGGATTTACATCACTAAAATGCCATTCATATGCGGGCAACTGCCCATCGGGTTTCATATACCATTCACGCATAATCAGGAGCAACTGATGCTTGGCAAATCCCGGATCAAGCATTGCCATTGCAATGCAGTGAAAGGCGAGATCCCAGGCCGCATACCATGGGTATTCCCATTTATCCGGCATTAAAATAATGTTTTGATTTTTTAGGTGTCTCCATTCATGGTTGCGGCCATTAAGTTTGCTATCATTTACTGGCGTAATTCCGTCGCTTGTAGTCAGCCATCTTTCGACATCGTAATGATAAAACTGTTTGCTCCAAAGCATTCCTGAAAGCGCCTGCCTCTGTATATTTCTCAATTCAGGCGAAATATTTGCCGGAAGTATTGTATTGTAAAAATCATCAGCTTCAGCCTTTCGCATTGCAAAAATATTTTCAAAACCCTCTTCAAACCCATTAGCGAGTTCTTTATTGGCGAGTCGCAGGTAAATAGTTTTTGATGCGCCACCTTCAATAGTAAGATCGTATATGGGAGCGAACTTGGTACCTGACGTGCTTCTCCGCAGGGACTTTACATTTTTTTTTCGGATGATACCGTCGTGAAAAGCGTCTTTTACGAATGGGGTTTCGTTAGGAATCTTGAGAACCTTTTCAGTATTGCTAATATTCTCAGTATAAAAAGTAGCCCTGGTCTTCTGGAAATATAGATAGTACGTGCCCAGTCTTTGATGGGTAGCTTTTACCGTTGTCTTATTATAGTCAGTGATAACTGGTTTTTCTTTAAGCCTGTGGTTGCTGGAACGATTGTAAAACCATAGTGTAGGCAATACCGTTATACCGGCCCTTTGGGTATTGCGATTGCAAATATTTATTTTGATAAAAATATCCTGCGAATCCTGTTTTGCATAAGTTACCGTTACATCAAAATATTCGTCGTTATTGAAAATTCCCGTATCAAGAATCTCGTATTCGGGCTCGTTTTTTGACCGGTTTCGGTTCTGAACTTTTATATCTTCATAAGGAAATTCCTTTTGAGGATATTTATACAAATATTCCATATAATAATGCGTAGGAATATTATCCAGGTAATAATATAATTCCTTTACGTCTTCACCGTGATTACCGTCGTTATTACCAAGACCAAATAATCGTTCTTTTAATATATGATCTTTACGGTTCCACAATGTAACGGCAAAACAAAGATTTTGAAACAGGTCTGAAATACCTGCAATCCCGTCTTCGCCCCACAGGTAAGTTCTATAATGCGATTGGTCAAAAGGGAAATAATTCCATGCATCGCCAAATTGCCCATAATCTTCGCGAACGGTACCCCATTGGCGTTCACTGAGGTAGGGTCCCCATTGCTCAAGAGGTACTCTTTTAGGTGAATTATTTTCGAGTCGCTGATGTTCTGCTGTCATATTAATCTTTGGGATTGGAATAAAGTTCTTTGCACAAAAAATTTTCTGTTTCTGCCTGATACAAAAAATTTATAAACGATGCGCTAAGGTTATCGACTATAGTAATTGTTATTCTGTTAATAATAAAAAGCCGGAGCAAAAATATTTAATTATGGGCACCTTATAATAATTAAATACTTGCATGTATTGAATGCCGTGACTCAAATATTAAAGGCATGCTTTTTCGCCTGGTCTTTCTAATTTGCCTTCATATTCAAAATGCGTCCAATCATTGGCAAATACTATAAAAAGGATTAACCATTATTGTTGCTATATCACCATACATTTTATAACGGCCATGCTTAAACGGCAATACGCTGCATGATAAGTTGGCCCGCCACTTTTCGAAAAAAAATTTTATCAGATGCTTTGATTTTAAATAAAACCACATTATTTTAGGCCTTCAATTCCGGTTAAACCGATATTTCAGCTTTTTTCTTCCTGCTCATCCTTATTAAAACTGACATTGCATATTTCGAATTCCAACAAGAATCAAGATGAAGAAAGTATTACTGATACTCTTTCTGCAAGGTTTAACAACAGGCTTTGCCTATGCACAGTCATTTGATATTAGTGACCTTATCAAATTATCTTATTTACCCACAAAGGAGATTGACCATTACCTGTATAAAAAAGGATTTTATCTTTCAAGTACCAAAACAGATAGCCTTTCAACCGAGGCTGCGTTCAAAACAAGGATAAAAGCGCACAAGGAAATTTTCACCAACCCGAAACACATATACATATCACTTGCTGACAATTATCGATCGTACAGTTTACAAACCTCGCTGGCAAATGAATATGTTGACGGTCAACGACAATTAATAAAATCAGGTTTTTTCTACGACGAAACGGCTGATGTTAACAGAGACTCATCAATTCTTTTTCAAAAAGGAAACATTGTAGTACTAGCCTCATCTCAAAAAACCGATACTGCTTCGCAATACACTTTCGAATTAACAGTGAAAAAAATACCGGAAAGGATAAAATATGCTGAAGATCTTCTCCAATTCGACTCTCATGAATTTCTTGCAAGTTTTTTTGGATCGCAGAATGTAAAACGAGATATGTACTATTTTTCGGAAAAGGAACTAAAAAAATGTTCTGTCCTATTCAGCGGAACTAAATACCAGGTTGTTTTTGTTTGGGGAGATGAAAAAAATCTTGATAATCTTTTATATATACTTGTTCCGCATGTGCTTCCAACAAAAGGAGCCGAGGCAAACAATCCGGTAACCGGAAACAGCGAATGGCAATTTCAAAATGGAATTTATCCCGGTATGGATATAAAAGAATTGTTACGGTTAAATCAAAAGGATTTTAATATTTATGGAAATGCATCTGAGTTGGCCTTTATGGTTAAGCCGGCTGAAAGCGGAAAAATTGACTTTAAAAGAACAGCGGTGATGCTTGGTTGCAATAGTTGTGATGATATCAAGATGCTCAATCAGCCGGAAGTTAGTGCTATTGCTGTAGTTAAGAAAGAACTGCCTATGTATATAAATGATGTAATATTATATCCTTTAAAATAATAAAAGCGAAATCGTTTGTAATAAGTTTATTAATATTTGGATCACATTTTCATCCTGATTCTTTTGATTATTTGCCACAAAGCCTCTGCACTCGCTAAAGCGCACACAGCGAATAACGCCGGCATAAACATTTTCCCCTGGTTGTTAAATGCACCTGACAGGGCAATTGCAAAAACAGTAACAGGGAATAGTAGCATTAAACTCAATCCTTTTGTAGAAAGAGGTATTTTAAACGGCCTGTGCGCAAATGGTTGTTTAATTCTAAGTACTATCAGTGTTGCAAATTCTAAAAATAAACCTGCGCCGTACAGCGTCACGTCAATAACAATCAATTCCTGGAAGCTCCAAACTATCATGAAGCTTACAACCGCTGCGCAAATAACGATAGAGATATAAGGTGTTTTAAACTTTGGGTGAAGGGCATGAATTTTAGCAGGTAACAAACCGTCTTCCGCCATTACCTGGGGCACACGAGATACGGAAAGTAACACGGCTGAAAATAAACCCAGGGCACTTGCCATGCCACCGACAGAAATTGCAGCACCGAGCCACTCACCACCAGCCAAAACACCCAACACAGGATAACCCTGCTCATTTAGCGTTTCTGCGTTTACGTGATAATGCAGCGTTGCAAATAAAACCATCACATATACAGCGGCCACCGTTATAAAGGCAATGCTCACCGATTTAAGGTAAGTACTTACCGGCCTGTCAACTTCTTCTGCATATGTGGTAGTATTATCCCATCCAAAAAAATTCCACATAACGGTATATAGTGCCATACCTAAAAATGGAAATGAGATACCTTTTAACGAGGGTGCAGGGAAGGATAGATGACCGGCATCCTTTATTGCCATAACAAACATGGCAAGAAAAGGAGCAAGCACCAGCAGGCTCAGCATCGTGGCTGTTTTGCCCACAGGCGAAATGCCGAGAATATTTAAGATAGCACCCGACCATATAATGAAGAGACATACAGGAATTTTATAGTGTGCGATTTCCGGATAAAAAAAGGAGGCATAGCCCACAAAAAGAACGGGATAAATGGCGAGGTCAACAAACGTGTACAGCCATGTCCACCAGCCTTCGTAAAAACCAAAGCGCAGTCCAAGAGTTTTTTTAACCCATTGATAATAACCTCCAGTAACGGGCATCATACTGTTTAGTTCCAACACCGTTAGTATAGCGGGTACATCCCAAAGCAAAGGAGTTATTAATAGGAGTAGTAAAGCTCCATTACTGCCTGCATACCCCAGCAAGGGCTCCAGTCCGTATGGTCCGCCTGATACAGTAAAAAAAATTATTGCCGCCAGTTGCACGACGCGTAGCCTCTTGCGAATTGGAATTTTTTTGATCAGAAACTAAAAATTAATTATTGCAGAATGAAAATAAATGTTTAGTGAACAACATTACAAAATAAGGCAAACAAAGTAATAATATTAAGTAAATAAAATTCGCCTTTAATTTCTTTGTTGCAAATTATATCTTTAATTGTCGCTGGGGACAAAGCTAATGTGACTAAAAACTTAAGGCAGAAACGACTAAATCTATCGAAATGCAGCAAGGAGGCTGGCAGGCTATACTTAATAATTTTAAGAAATATACGGAAACAACTGAAGCCGGCGTTTTAGATAGTTATATCGGGAACAATTAATAGAGTATTTTTATTTTTCCTTGATCCTTTTTTATGAAATCTTATTTTTTTGTCGTCATCTTTATTTTCTGCGGTATTACATTATCAGCGCAGGTTACCGATACTGCCAAACCAGCCAAAAGATCATTTGACAGAGCGATGTTTGCAGATGATGACACACTCACTCGTAACGACTACCTGCAAAGTATTTCAAAAGTCTTCCAACTTCTAAATAAAGCCAATTCTCTATTTCAACCGGTGCCGGCTATAAATTTGATGGTTAATAGGCTGGAAGAGGATGACTCGGTAATAAGCATAATCAAAGACCGGCTAACCAATAATGAGAGAGCATTAAATGTTCGTAGCCTTCAAACCTTTGATATAATATTAAGCCTTATAAAAAGTAACACGAAAGCATATGCAAAGGAACTCAACAGGTATGACAGCATATTAGATGCCACTAAAAAAGACATCTTTGACTTGAGGAAAGATACCGTCATCCGGCATATCTTCAGGGATTCCGCTTTGAGATCGTCCTTTAGACCACAGTTAAAAGACTTACGGACAAAATATTTTCATGCTGACAGCCTTATCAGGTATGTAAATGTGCTCATTGATAATACATTGGCACATACTTCTTCCAATATAATTGCAACCGATGAACTTCAATTGCAGACCCAAAATATGGAAGCCAGTACCGGCGCCCGTGCGTTTAGTAAAGAAAGAAAATACTTATGGGAGGTTACGGCTGCAAAACAATCACAATCATTTGGAGGACAATTCCGAAAAACGTTAAACTCTGAAAAGAAAATCACCCGATATTATTTTACACATACTAACTATCAATTGAATTTTTTGTTGTTTATCGGAATCGTATTTTTCTGTTGGATATTTTTCAATTTCCGAACGCTTAGAAAGGCGGATAAACTTGCTGCATTACAACCATTCCGGTTTAAGTATATAAACAAGCTACCTTTTTTTGCTTCGCTCGTATTCATACTTAACCTGGCGCCATTATTCGATCTGAATGCGCCGGTGGTTTATATTGACTTTATCGAATTTTTATTAATGGTTGTTCTCACCTTTTCGTTCAGCCGAAAGCTCCCTAAAAAAATATTCTTCTTGTGGCTAGTCTTTATTTTTTTGTTTTTATTGTCCTTTTCAAGATACTTCGGGTTACCATTTTATTTTACACGATGGCTTTCATTTATACTTAACTGCATCTCGTTTTTGCTGGGATGGTATGTTATTGCACGGGTTATAAAAAAATATAGTAAACCCAAAATCCTTGTTTGGGCTGGAGCTTTATATACCATATTTAGCCTTATGGCTATTCTGAGCAATCTATTTGGGCGGGTAACCCTTATGCAAATATTTAGTTCAACTGCAACCTATGCAGTTATACAAACAGCCGCCCTTGTGATTTTTAAACAGTCTGTTATTGAGTCCTTTCTGTTACAAATTCAGAGTAGCCGTATTCGAAAGCACTATCCTCAAAGCTTTGATACCAATGCTATCATAAAAAACATGTCACCAATGGTCATTTTTTGTTCGGTACTCATATGGCTGGTTGTATTTGTAACCAATCTTAATTTATTCAATGTTCTATCCATTAAGCTCAATGATTTGTTGTCTACCCCGCGCATTATTGGAAGCTTTTCTTTTACATTCGGTGGATTGATCTTATTCCTGGGTATCATCTGGTTTGCAAACTATTTACAAAAATACATACCGGTCTTTTTTGGGGACTTGGGCGATGATGCGTCTTTTGATAATAAAAGCCACCGCTCCAGGTTACTGATTACACGGCTTGTTTTGCTGATTGGCGGTTTCTTGCTTGCAATTGCCGCGTCGGGGCTTCCTGTTGACAGAATAACCGTAATACTGGGTGCCCTGGGTGTGGGTATTGGCCTCGGTTTACAAAGTATCGTGAATAACTTTGTGTCAGGGATCATTTTAATTTTTGACCGCACACTGCGTATAGGCGACACTGTTGAAATAGGCGATAAAAAAGGTCGCGTGAAAGAGATAAGTGTGCGCTCCAGCACATTGCTTACACCTGATGGCGCAGAAGTAATTATACCTAATGGTGATATCCTTTCTCATAACATTGTTAACTGGACGCTTAGCAATAATAATATAAGAATCGAAATTTCATTTACCGTCGATAAACTAATATTGGCGGAAGAAATTCGCCCGGATATTAACGGAATATTAAAATCTTTTCCCGAAGTACTTGCTCAAAAAGAACCTGAAATATTCATCAATAACATTACGTCTCAATCCACACAGTTAAAGATATATTTTTGGTGTAAAGACGTTACCAAAACTGAACTCGCACGAAGCGAGGTTTACTCTTCTTTTTATAAAAAACTTCAGGAAAGAGGAATAAAAATATTGTAAAACACAACGCCGCTAATTTAGGATAAACAATGCAGTGAGCGCTTTTTCAAGTCAGCATTTGTTGAAAAATTGTGTGATTTGAGATGGTATTGGTTAATATACCTGACAGATGTCAATTTTAGTCTTCTGAATTAAATTACAATTCAATTATATTTACGGTATTAAACAGTCATCATTTATGAAACGCCTTGCGTACAATATGGTGCAGGGCAATAACGTCCAGGATTATACGCATTTTATAATTAATTAAGCATCATACTTTTTTAATAAACTAAAAACACAGTTATGAATTCCCGTCGTGATTTTTTGCAAAAGATTACAGCCGCCACTATCGCGTTCCCATTTCTTAAACAGGCAGCTGCTGCTAATAAATCTGTCAATCGGAAACCTTATGATGGACCGGTGTTACGTGTCGCTATAATGGGGCTCGGTAGTTATGGAACCCGTGTCGCTGAAGCCATGAAGGACTGCACCATGGCTAAACTGGTTGGTGTTATCAGTGGTACCCCGTCTAAAATTATTGATTGGCAAAGCAAGCATAACATCCCTACAAAGAATTGTTATAACTACGAGAGTTTTGATAACATTAAAAATAACCCGGATATTGATGCTGTGTATGTGATAACGCCAAACGGCCTTCATCATGATGAAGTAATTCGTGTGGCCAAGGCAGGCAAGCACGTAATTTGCGAGAAGCCCATGGCCGTAAATGCAAAGGAAGGGCAGGAAATGGTTGATGCCTGCAAAAAGGCAAATGTAAAATTACTTGTAGGCTATCGCATGCATTTTGAGCCTAAAACGCTGGAGATTATTCGTATGAGGAAAGCGGGCGATTTTGGCAAGATCACATTCTTCCAGGGGTTAAGCGGTTTCGTGATAGGCGATCCAAACCAATGGAGACTTAACAAGAAACTTTCAGGTGGTGGGTCTTTAATGGACATAGGAATATATTCGATTAACGGTTCCCGTTATATGGTTGGTGAAGATCCTGTTTGGGTCACTGCAGAGGAAACAAAAAATGATCCGATAAAATTTAAGGAAGGGGTAGACGAAACTATACAGTTCCAACTGGGATTTCCCGGGGGTGCGGTATCCTCCTGCCTTTCCAGTTACAGTATGAATAATCTCGATAGATTCTTTCTTGACGGATTGCGGGGATTCGGCGAATTAAATCCTGCCACAGGTTACGGACCCATAATGGGACGCACCAACAAAGGAGAATTGAATTTCCCACATGTTACACATCAAACCGTACAAATGGATGCAATGGCTGGCATCATTTTACAAGGTAAGCAAGCTGAAGTTCCCGTAGATGGCGAAGAAGCCGTGAAAGACTTAAAAATTATTGATGCTATCTACGAAGCAACAAAAACAGGTAAGAAAATAACTTTGAATTTATAGTTATTAAGATACCCGAAGATTATTAATTTGCATAGCCATCATTCACGGGGCGATCTATGTAACCAGAAATTTAAAATTTCAATTATTTTGAGAAGTTTTGTAAACAATTTTAAATTTCATCCTAATACTGAACATAATAACCTGCAATAATTATAAAGTTTAAAGGGTATAATTAATGAACAGAATATTGTTTTTGATCCTGTTGCTCAGCTTTAATTATGGAGAAGTATCCTGCCAATCATTTTCAGTTCGCGACTTGCTTGAACTTACTAATTTGCCATCGAACGGCATAAAAAATTACATGTTAAAAAAAGGATTTGTTAGCAATCATGATCTTCAAAATGATTCAATAGAAGTAGGTTTCATCCCGAGAGTCAAGATCAGGAGAAAGCCTGTTCAAATAAGACAGGGTGTTGATTTTTACCAAAAGAATGGTTCAAGATATTTTGTATTCCACAGTTTAGATTTAGATGACTATCAAAATGGAGAGCGACGACTAATAAAATCTGATTACATCTATGATAAGAAGAAAAATATATATAAAGATTCCTTAATCCTTTTTCAGAGAAAGAATATTTCTATCCTTGCGTCAATAGAGGTAGAGGATAGTGTTGCAAAATATACTTTCAAATTAAAGCAGAGAAAAATCCCCGATTCTGTTCTTTACGCTGAAGACTTGCTCCAATTTGATTCGAATGAATTTCTTGAGAGCTACTTCGGAGAAAAAAATGTGACGAAAGACCTTTACTATTTTTCAGAAAAAGAATTAAAAAAATGTTCGGTATTATTTAATGGAACCCTTTACCAGGCTGCATTTGTTTGGGGTGATGAAAATAACCTCAATAATCTTTCTTATATCATTGTCTCGAATTTGTTGCCTACAAAAGATGGGAAACAAAACAGTATTGTCAATGAAAATAATGCCTGGAAATTTCAGAATGGTATTCACCATGGCATGGAGCTCAAGGATGTTCTCAGGCTTAATGAGGCGGATTTTGATATATATGGCAATAAATCAGATTTTGCATTTATGGTTAATCCGGACAATAGCGGGAAAATCAATTTTAAGAAAACTGCCCTTATGTTTAATTGCAGGGATTGTTCCGATAACATTATATTTGACCAGGCTGACATAAGTGCTCTTGATATCGTGAAGGCAAGACTCCCTCTGAAGGTGTTTGATATAATTATTTATCCATGAATTTTAAGATCGTCCTTATCTTGACATGAAACAAATACTTAATCAATTTTTAATAAAAAATTTTTGTTTTTAGAACAATTCAAACTCCCAAACCGAACGGTAACTTCCATTCTTTTCGATATAATTTAAAAATGCATTATAAAATGAATCCGCGCCTATTGTTGCACTATCCCCTATTACAAATAATTGTTCTTTGGCTCTCGTAATGGCAACATTCATGCGCCGGTAATCTTTCAAAAAACCAATATCTCCATCATCATTACTTCTTACAAGAGACAGAATAATATTTTCTTTTTCCTGTCCCTGGAAACTATCGATCGTGCTTATACGCATTTGTTTCGGCAGCAATTCTTTGGCTGCTGCAACCTGCCCTGAATAAGGTGAAATGAAAGCTGTTTGTGAAACATCCAGAGATTCCGTTTCCAGAAGTCTTTGAGCTATTGCTAACTCTCCTTCATTTTGTAAACTGATGCCATTAGCGCCTCTGGTCTCGTTATTGCCAGAACCTGCTGTGTCGACAAAAGTGATATGTATATTTTTATTGGATAAGAAAGGAGCCGTTAATAATAATCCTTTATAAAAATAATTGCCGGAAAATCCGGCAATTGATTCCCGCATCCGGTATTGGGTGTTGAGAAGGAATATGTTCTTAACCGCATCTATACCAATTTCTAAAATAGATAAATTTAATCCCATTTGCCCGGCTTCGTAACTAAGAACCGTAGGTGGTAGTTGAAAATGACCGCCCGCCAGCACATATTTTTCAGCAAGTGGAAATATACACCAGGCAAGCGGTTCAATGCACTGGCCTGCTTCATCAATAACCAATGTTTGAAACGAATTGTGTTTTATTTTTGCATCGTAAAGGCCTATAGGCGTTCCGGCAATTACCTGTGCCTCCTCGTATAATTTTTCTTCGTTATAGAGCTGAAGTTTTCGTATTTCCGTACGGATATTTTTTACTTCTTTAAATAAAAGATTACGTTGCTCCCTTTCTGCCTTGCCGAAACTGCGTTTATATTTCAAAGCCATCCTTCGAAATTCTTCCGCCCTTTTTTTTAACTCTTTAATTTCCTTTTGTTGTTTAGCGTTGGCAAGCTTACCCTCAGGCGTATGCGAAAATATTTCTTCATCGGCTTTGCTGGCATTTCCTACTCTTAACAATTTCACTCCCTTCCTGATTAGTGCCTTTGAAATATTATCTACTGCAGTATTGCTGGGCGCGGACACCAATACTTTTTCACCGGCCAATACCATTTGTTCAACTGCTTCTGTTAGAGTAGTTGTCTTTCCCGTTCCTGGCGGGCCATGCACAATAGTTATATTCTCATTTTGCAATATAGCAGCAACTGCCCGTTGCTGGCTTTTATTTAATTTACCATTGATGAACTTAATATCTATTTCGTCTATCCGATCGGCGTTATATTGTATTTTGCTATCATGTAATTCTTCGAATAGCCGGTACAGCTTTTTATTACTTTCTAACGAATTCATTACTGATTTCATTATAGTAATCGTCCGCTGGTCAGGAGCTAGTTTAATGCCCACATTATCATCTTCTATCCAGTCTGGAAAATCTGGTGCAAAAAGCCTGAACTCGCCTGTCTTACCATCAACATTGAGTAAAACGCCCTTCACAGGTTCTTCACCAGCACAGAAGCATTCAATAGCGGCTCCATCCCGGAATTGGCTCGTATCTGCAGGAAAGGGAAGCCTGAAAGTGATCTCCGGGTAATCGGCATATCCAAAATTTTTTCTTGTAACTTTTATTGGATGTAAGGCAAGTCCTTCCGCCTTCAATGACTTTAAACTATGTTCGTGCCCGAGGCTATAGCGCTTTGTTTCTTCTTTTTCTTCCTGTGAAATAGCTGCCAGTAACTTCTTTATATACGGATGCGTTGCAGACATGTTGTGAAAATACAGCTATGATTTTTAATAAATACCACTCCCTTTGACTGAATTCAGAAAATTTACTTTCGGCTTGTTCGCGGGTCAAAAATATTTTCAATATTATTATTAAATATAAAACCTGCTACCTATATTTACGGCGTTTTAAAACCAACATACGCTTATGAGTTTCTTCGACCGGCTATCCAACGGGTGGCGAATTTCCATGAATAGTTTTAAAGTTTTAAAAGAAAATAAGCAACTCATTATTTTTCCTATTTTATCCGGGTTATCGCTTTTAATGATAATAGGATCTTTTGTAGTAATAACGCTGGTGGCAGCAGATTGGAATTTTACTAATGTTAGCAGGCCAAATAGCTTTGAAAACTATGCAGTCATTTTTCTTTTTTATATCGTGAATTATTTTATCGTGGTTTATTTCAATACGGCGCTGATACATTGCACCACTTTATACTTTAAAGGCGAAGAAGTAACTGTGCGCAAAGGGCTTGATTTTAGTTTTAGCCGTATAGGTGCTATTTTTTCATGGGCTTTATTCGCCGGTACGGTTGGAACCATTCTTAAAATTGTTCAGGATAATCTTGGAAGCCTGGGAAAATTTGTAATTGGCCTCGTTGGGGTGGCCTGGAGTATTGCAACCTTCTTTGCGGTGCCTGTAGTTGCCTACGAAAATTTAGGGCCAATAGGCGCATTTAAACGTTCTTTGCAATTAATGAAAGAAAAATGGGGTGAAAGCTTATCTGCCGGATTTAGTTTTGGATTGATACAATTTTTGGGAATTATAATAATAGCAATGATTGCTTTTCTCGGGGCTCTTATTCATCCAATCGTTGGTATCATAATTGGCGTATTAGGTATATCTTTACTTTTTGCTATTATAAGCGCTACTCAGTCAATTTTTATAAGTGCAGTTTATCACAACATCAGTGGCGATCCCGTTGAACATTATAACCAGCAATTTATCGACAATCTTTTTGAAAAAAAATCATAACAACTCATAACGCTTGAAATGATGAAAAGATGGCCCGGTATTACCGGGTCATTTTTGTTTCTTCGCGTATTTTGCTTTGACAAAAATCCAATACGTGAGTTTGGTTGACAAGATACCCAATCCTGCACCAGCCAATACTTCTGTGAGAAGATGATCTTTATTTAGAATCCTGAGAACACCAACAGCTGATGCTGCTACATAGCCGCTGTAACTTAGTAATTTATTATTGTCTTTCAGTTCCTGGTGAAGCAGTTCGGCACCACGGAACGCATTTGCGGTATGCCCTGAAGGAAAATTAGTGCCGTGAGTTTGGTACACCTCGATGTGACGGCTAACCAACCTCATGGCATATCCAATGCCACCGGTAATTACGATCGAACCGGCATCTAATAGGAGATGTTCCTTAAAAGTATGTGGCGTCTTTTCGTTGAATGCGTCTAACATATATATAGAAGCGGAGGGGGCCCACATCAGGTAATCCTCTGCGTTAGTATGAAAGCCAGGATGATTTGCTTTGACATTTGCATATATGGTATCATCAAGTTTTTTAATTCCGTGTATAATTGGTTTTAGACCCGCATAAACTAAAAATGTGCCCGGAACAATTAACGCAGTTGGTTTTAAATAGTGAGAGTTTATTTCCTTCTCGCGGGCGCTGCTGTCACTACCGCCGTGGTTTGTTGCGGTAATGCTTTGGGCGGATATTACTTTTCCATAAATAATGAAAATCAATAAAATAAAAGCCCATTTTGTCTCGAATTTGAAGTTTCCGGCCAGGTAATTTCTATCAATTTTATGCATTCGCGAAACTAAGAATTCCTCTAAATAACTCTTTAAATTGTTTTGTTTGTAGTTTCGTTTATTATTTTATTTTCTAAATTATTGATAATGGAATCTCCCGGAAAACTGGAACGAGTAGTGGAAGCACGAATGAAACTAAAAGCACGCTTTGAAGAGAAGATGCTGCAAACGCCATCGGTGGCTGACGATAAGCCAATGGGAAAGGGAAACCTAAATCGTCATGGAATGCCCGTAATACCGATTGGGCAAACGATCACAAATAAATGGCCGGTACTTGATCTCGGCATACAACCATCAATCTCTCTGAAAGATTGGAGATTAACGGTAGATGGCTCGGTTGAATATCCAACGACATTAACATGGGAAGATTTTATGGCTTTGCCACAATCAGATGATACTTCAGATTTTCATTGCGTAACCACCTGGTCTAAATTGAATGTTAATTGGAAAGGCGTTCGTATGCTTGATATTGCAGCATTGGTACAACCACGGGAAAGTGCAACGCACATCATGTGCTATGGCTACGACGACTATACTACTAACGTATCATTGGAAGAAGCCTTGAAGCCGGACGTATTATTGGTACATACAGTTGAAGGGAAACCTTTACCGAAAGAACACGGCGGCCCGGTACGAATGATAACACCACAATTGTATGCCTGGAAGGGCAGCAAATGGATAAGCAGGATTGAATTTCTGGATGCAAACCGGCTGGGATTTTGGGAAGAAAGGGGATACTCGAACACGGCTTACCCATGGAGAAACGATCGTTATAGTTAACGCCAACCCTAGCAATCTCGAAAGTGAAGCAATCGAATCAATTAAATGAAATGATATAATTATGCCTGCATTACTAGTGTACCGGCTTACCATAATTTTTCTCACCTGCGGGTATGGATACCGTTAGTAAATTTTCCATTGGAGGAATCGGGCAATTGTAGCCGGTTGTATAAGCACAATACGGATTATAGGCTTTGTTAAAATCAATTACGAGGTGATTATTTTTTATGTCAGAAATTGTAAAATCGAGATAACGCCCCCCGCCATAGCTTTCAAAACCAGAAGTGGCATCTCCAAATGGGACGAATAAGTAATCCTGATATTTTTTTTGTTTTATTAATGATGCTGACTGGTAAGTATATAGATGAACTAATGAATTGTGAAGGCTAAAAGTTAACAGGCCATAACGAAAATAATGTTGTTTCACTCCTGTTGCAGTACTCATCTCGAAACCCTTCGTATCGATTATTCGTTTAAAAGACGCGGTTACGCGATAACGTTCATCAATTGGATAAAAGTGTATAAATTTTTTATCTTCTTTACCAACTACCTCATGGTTACGAATATAATTCTGCTGGTACGAGAGTAAGGAATCGTTATAAGTTTGCGCATGGATATTTTGAGAACTGAGGATTAAAAGGATAAGCGCAATACTTCGGTTGGGTAGTTGTATCGTCATAGGATAAAATTAAAAGAATATCACTACAATAATTGCTACTGCTTGTAAATTATTCTAATAAAAATTCCTGCGATGATGAGGCCAGCAACGGCTTTAACAAGACAGATATTGACTAATAAAAACCCGCAACTAAAATTGCGGATTTTTATAAGTTAAGTCAAAACAAATTTGAAGATATTAGGCTGATGTTTTTGCCAGATATTTTTCTGTTAATGTTTCATCTTCAGCTTCATTCTTCAGAGCAACAAAACTTTCATTTTTCCCTATAAATGATACAGGCGCTTTAATATTCAAGCTCACTGCGTTGTTATGCATTGCATTTAAATTCATGCTGGTTGAATCATGCTTTGGCATCTGGGTGGTGTCTGGCTTAGGGCTCTTAGGAGTATCCTGGGCAAAACAAGAGGCAACTGCAAAACAGCTTACGCCTAATAAAATTGCTTTCAATTTGGGAGAATTCATAATTTGTGTTTTTAGGTTATAGATTAATTTATGTCTATAGATACCTAAAATGGTGCCAAAAAAAAGCCAGGTAATTTATACGAATTTTTTTTGCATAAATTTTAGTCTGCGATTAATTCTGTTGCTGTCTTGCAATCTTCATCGGCATTTATTATTTTGTTACAACTAAAATAAATTACGATGGCACTTAACTCGTATCTTAAATTAAAGGGGCAGAAACAAGGTGATATAAAAGGTGGTGTAACCCAAAAAGGCCGCGAAGGAAAAATATTGGTAATGGCTTTTGATCATGAAGTGCAAACACCGCGTGACCCATCATCAGGCTTACCAACCGGAAGAAGAATGCACCGCCCGTTTACCATCACTAAAGAGATTGATATGTCGTCTCCCCTGCTCTACTTGGCATTGGTGAATAACGAAAACCTTACTGTTTGGGAATTGCAGTGCTTCGCTGCTAAAAGTACGGGAGCGGAAGTAAATACTTATACCGTTAAGCTCACGAATGCCAGGATCGTTGACATAACTAGTACTATGCTTAATAATAGAATTCCTGAGAATGCTAAAATGCCATTGATGGAAGAAGTGAGTTTTACATATCAGAAAATTCAATGGACATGGGTTAGTGGAGGAATAACATCTTCAGATGATTGGGAGTCGCCGGTAGTCTGATTGAAAAATTTTTACAATTAATCTTTTCATTTCTTAAAATACGCGAGCATTACTTTGCTGTAATCAGCTATTGCAACTTCCGGCTCATCAATTTCAGGATGCCACAACTTTTCCCATTCGAAACTATAGTAGCCTTCATACCCTCCGTTCCGCAGAGTATCTATTGCACTAAATATGGGAACTTCGCCCCGACCTAACAACTCATAATATTCTTTGCCATCTATCATTTTCAAATCTTTGATATGCGTGTGACGAATGTACTTTTTTAGTTCGTTATAAACACCAACAGGTGGTTCTTTTGTAATCGACCACATGTTTGTTACATCCCACACTAAACCCGTATGATCGGTATACGCAGACACCATCACTTTTTTAATATCATCTTTCCAAACGAGATCACCATGCGTTTCCATCAATACGGCTACATTACTTCCCTTTGCATAGTCACCAAGTTCAATTAAGCCTTTTGTGATAAGATCCATTGTTTGATTTTTATCCTGCGCTTTTGGAAAGGTGTTTGGGAACACCCTGATATATGGACAGTTAATATGCTGCGCTAAATCAATAAATCGTTTTGCCTCATCTAAATTTTTCTTTCTTTCTGCAATATCAGCAATATGCAAGCTGGCGGAAGAACCGAGATCGACAAAGGCAAGATTCTTGTCTTTCATTAGAGATAAGGTCGCCGCTACATTTTTTGAAGAACTGAATCCGGGGCATTTGGTAAGGTCCATTTCATGAAGCAGGCCACGCAATTCGATACCTTCAAAATTATGCTGAACGGCAAAATCTGTAATCTTTTTAAAATTCCATTCGGGGCAGCCGAGGGTGGAAAATGATAAAAGAGGTTTATTTTTTTCCCTTAGAACAAAAGCTGGAAGAAATGGCGATACTGCTAACAGCGACGACGCTTTCATAAATTTTCTCCGGCTAAAATCTACCATAATGAATATTATTTTTATTGAGGTAAAATAAAAGGAATTTGGGCGATACCTTTCTATAAAGATAGTATATCAAAAATTAGATAAAATGAACCTAACAAAGTCTTTAGTAAACCATGAATTTTTTTCCTATACTTGTGTCTATGAATACTAATGAACTTAAAGCCCTGCAGGCACCACTTAAAGAGAAATATCGGAATCAGCCGGATTCTGCAATTATTACATTAAAGGCCCAGGGGAATATTGGCGAAGGAATATCCTGTAAAATTGAAACCGGGAGAGCATTAGCCGAAGCCGGCCTTCATCCTGCAACGGGCGGAACCGGTATGCTTGTATGTTCGGGAGACATGTTGCTGGAAGCATTGGTAGCTTGTGCTGGTGTTACGCTGCAAGCCGTGTCAACCGCTATTGGCGTTGAAATTAAAAACGGAACGGTTAAAGCTGAAGGTGACCTTGACTTCAAGGGAACGTTAGGCGTTTCAAAGGAATCGCCGGTAGGTTTTAAAAATATAAGGTTGCAATTTGACCTTGATACGGATGCCACGGATGAACAGATGTCCAGTCTTAAAAAGCTTACCGAAAGATATTGCGTGGTATATCAAACGCTCACTAACGGAGTACCGGTTGAAACAAAATATCAATCAACCTAACAGTACGCCATAGACGCATAAAATAATTGAAAATTAAAACCGCATTTGGCAGGGATTAGCCAGCTGGTTTAAATAATCGAATAAATTCAATGCAGTTGCGGGAATAATCTTGTTGAAATTTCCATTAGAAATCTAATCACCTGAAACATTAGCTGGTATCCCCAAATTTAAACTCCCCTTTCGTTAAAAACATTGCAGGACAAGTAATTTCTACCGGCCAGCATGCTTTACCTAAACTTCATTTTTTCAGAAGAAATAAAGACATCAATCGCAAAACTCCCGCCAACGTTACAGTTTTAAGGTGCTTGAAACATCCCCGTATTTTAGATAGCGGAACGGGATGGCATGGTACAGGACAACCTGCCATGAAAACTTTGTGGAATTATTTTTGATTAATAGAATGGATAGGAAATATGACTTAACACTCTTTGGACATCATAATCACTATCAATTAACATTTATAAATCAAATAAATTTCCACACCTTTACACTTATTGCTAATTTTTCAACACCACTAATATAACATGGGTCTTTTTAATTTATTTACACAGGAAATCGCCATCGATCTTGGCACAGCCAATATACTCATTATACACAATGACGTTGTTGTTGTTAACGAACCTTCTATTATTGCATTGGACCGTAATAATCCAAAAAATGTTTTGGCCGTAGGCAAGAAAGCATTGATGATGCATGAAAAAACGCATGAAAGTATCAAGACAATCCGGCCGCTAAAAGACGGCGTAATAGCTGATTTTAACGCGGCGGAATTAATGATCAGGGAAATGATAAAAAAAATCTACACCAAAAAGCCCATGTTTGCGCCGGGCTGGCGGATGATGATTTGCATTCCCAGCAGCATTACAGAAGTTGAGAAGCGGGCTGTAAGAGATAGCGCCGAACAGGCAGGAGCAAAAGAAGTTTACCTTATTCACGAACCTATGGCTGCCGCATTAGGAATAGGAATAGATGTGGAAGAGCCGGTGGGCAACATGATTATTGACATTGGCGGTGGCACCACAGGCATATCTGTAGTGGCACTTGCCGGCATTGTATGCGACCAATCCATTCGAATTGCAGGCGACGAATTTACCGCTGATATTATGGAGGCAATAAGACGGTATCATAGCCTCCTTATAGGCGAGCGAACTGCCGAACAAATAAAAATTCAGATAGGTGCAGCAATGAAAGATATCGATAACCCGCCGGAAGACATGGCCGTTCATGGAAGGGATTTGGTAACCGGTATTCCAAAGCAAATAACTGTAAGTTACCAGGAAACAGCTGAGGCAATGGACAAATCTATATTTAAGATAGAAGAAGGAATATTAAAAGCACTGGAAACAACACCACCTGAACTGGCATCCGACATTTATCGCCGTGGAATATACTTAACCGGCGGAGGTGCCCTATTGAGGGGATTAGATAAAAGGCTCGAGGCAAAAATTAAGCTTCCGGTACATATAGCTGATGACCCACTTACAAGTGTTGTGAAAGGAACTGGCTATGCCTTAAAACATTACAACACTTACCCATTCGTAATGAGGTGATCTATTTCATTTAGATCCACGGGAAGGAAATTCATTTAAATGCGGGAATGTAAATATTACAGTCATTAAATTTGTCAAAAATATTTTATGGCAGATGACCTTAATATAGCTGCAGGTACCAAGGTGGAACAATATCAATCATTGCTGCCACAAATAAGAGGTTTGCTTGAAGGAGAAGAGGACATTATCGCAAATATGGCAAATATAACCGCTGCCCTTAAAGAACAATTTCATTGGCTTTGGGTTGGATTTTATGTTGTGAAAGGTAATGAACTCGTGCTGGCTCCTTTCCAGGGGCCTGTTGCGTGCACGAGAATACGAAAAGGACGAGGCGTTTGTGGGACTTGCTGGCAACAGGCTACAACACTTATTGTTCCTGATGTTGAAAAATTTCCGGGGCACATCGCATGCAGTAGTTTATCTAAATCCGAAATTGTAGTTCCGATAATAAAAGACAGTGAAGTAGTTGCGGTATTAGATGTGGATAGTGACTCATATGATTTCTTTGACGGGACGGATAAAAAATATCTCGGGGAAATTGTTGGGTTGATAAATTTTTAAAGACCATCTAACAGTTTCCATTCGGTCGAACTTAAACAACACCATTACGGATATTCACTTGCTAATATTTCCATTATATAAACAAGAGCAACATATCCTGGAGCGATAATTTATTTTTCTCTGTTGAAGAAAGATCCCGCATAATTTTTCCTTCATGAAATTGAACCAGCCGATTTCCGTATTGATGGGCATCCTTTAAATTATGTGTAATGAAGACAGTCGTTTTACCATGTTCTTTATTAAGTTTATTTGCAAGGTTCAATACTACCTGCGAAGATTTTGGATCAAGCGCTGCCGTAGGCTCATCCATTAATAATACGTCGCCTTCGTCCATCACGCTCATCAATAACGTCAATGCCTGACGCTGGCCGCCGGATAAGCTACCCATTGGACGGTTAATCTTATTTTCAAGCCCCATTCCTAATTGTGCAATTGTATCCTGTACTCTTCTTTTAAAATCGGGATTTAAACCGACTACTAATTTTTTCGATTGGCTGCGCAAAGCTGCCAGCCTGAAATTATCAACTATCGTTAAATCCGGCGCAGTTCCGTCATTTGGATTTTGAAAAACACGAGCCACCCAGCGGCTTCGTTTATACCCTGGCAGTTTCGTAACATCAGTACCGCTTATTTCAATGGTTCCGGAGTTTGGCAGCTCTGCACCCTGTATAATATTTAATAATGTTGATTTGCCACTTCCGTTCACGCCAATAATTACAACAAATTCGCCATCATTTATTTTTAATGAGACATCCTGCAACGCCTTTACTTCGTTCTCTTTTCCTTTATTAAAAGTCTTTGTTATATTATTGAGTGAAATCATTTCTTTAAATAATAATTCTAAAATGCAGGTTATGAATTGTATCCTGCGTGCATGCAAACATCAACTCCTTTTTAACTGAGCGCTTACTCTTGGCAACGCTACAATAAGTAAAACAAAAAGCGCTGTCACGAGTTTTAAGAGATTGGGATCAATACCCAAAGACAATGTAAATGCGAGCACTAACTGGAAAAGCAAACTTCCCACAAGTACTAAAATTAATTGACCGCCGATCTTACTAACGTTAAACCATATTCGCAAAGCGTCAGCAATCAGTACGGTGCCCAAACCGGTAATAACAATGCCAATGCCCATATTAATATCACTGAAATTTTGATATTGCGCCACTAAAAAACCACTTAACCCCGTGAAAGAATTGGCGATGGCCAAACCCGTAATCTTCATCCGGTCGTTATTAATTCCAAGTGCTTTGGTCATGGCGGGATTATTTCCTGTTGCCCGCATAGCAATCCCAAAATCTGTTCTTAATATATAATTGAGTACAACCACCAATATAAAAATAAGGATGAACGCTATGGATAGTTGGTTGTAAATATCATTTCCAAAAAAAGATAAATAAGAAAATATTGTAGGTATGTTGATTAATGGCACATTTGACCGGCCAAGAATTATCAGGTTGATTGAATACAAACCTGTCATCACCAGAATGCCCGCAAGAAGTGCGTCTATCTTGAGTTTTGTATGAATTAAACCGGTACAAACTCCCGCTAACGCACCTGCCGACACGCAAATTGGTAAAGTGAGCATTACCGGCCAATGTCGCATTAGCAATATGGCCGTTACCGTGGCCCCTAAAGTATAACTTCCATCGGTAGTAATGTCCGGGATGTTAAACACTTTCATCGTTATAAAAATACCCATCGCCATTGGCGCCAGGCACAACGATAACTGCAATGCCGTTAAATAAAACTGGCTCATTGAATTGGTTGAAAATTTGCCGGAATGGTTAAACCGTACTTTTTAGCTACTGCCGGATTATATACCCGCTTTCTAACGGTTACCATTTCCCAATGCATGTTTTTGGTGCTTTTTGTTTTAAGGTATTGTGCGGCCTGTTCACCAGCCTGGTAACCCCATTGATAAATATCTGCACCGTAGGCAGCCACTGCTCCCCTTTCTACCAATCCTGCTTCGCTGGTAAAAATGGGAATATTCTTTTCGTTACAGGCCTTAACAATAGTTTCAAAAGATTCAAAAACAATGTTATCAGGGTTGGCAAAGAACACATCAACATTTTTGGATAATAACGATGCGGTTACCAATTGTACATCAGCAGTTGAATTAACCGGAAGTGCTACCAGGTTAATATTATTTGAAGCAGCCAGTTGTTTTATACGGTCCATGGCTTCTACGGATTGTGGCTCCGATTGGTTGAAGATCATACCCACCGTTAGTGTACCTGATTTTGGCTGAATGAGTTTTGGAATCTGTAAAAAAGAAGTATCGATATAATCGAGCGTTTCGCCTACTCCAAATAAATTTTTTGGAGGGTTGCCTTGTGCATCATTCACTTTCATTAATGCAGGTGTAGGGGAAACCATCATAAATATGGGAATGTCCTTTGTATTTTGAACTGCTGTTATTGTGGACAGCGAAGGGTTAGTGGCAATGAGCGTAACATCCTGCGCTATAAAATATTTCATGATTTGCGTAAGTGTTGGAATATTGCCTTGCGCATTCCTATAAATAATTTTAAGGGTGTTCTTCCTTTCATCGAAGCCATTTTTTTGTAAGGCATCTATGAAACCTGTTTTCGCCTGTTCAATAGTATTATCCTGGAAGGCATCAGCGAAGCCAATTACAGGAACCTTTGAATCACTTTGTTTACACGCCGCGATAAAGGCCGACATGCCGAAAATGATCAGCCATGGTTTTATTTTTCTTATCATCTTTTAAAGATAGTTGATTAATAATGCTGTTGAAGCAGCCCAAAAATACTCAATTATATCACTGGCAATATTTTCTGTTTTACTTTAATAGTATAAAATGCAAATGAAAATGGTAATCGAAAGCACCTGGCCTTAACTGGTGCGGATGTAACCCGCCGGGCGTAAAATAAGTGGCCAAAAAATACGCAAATCTTATTAAAGATAAATTACAAATGGTATGCTTGAACACAGTTACCCATTATCTATTGAAATGTTAAATCAAAAGCAGAAGACCCCGATTTAATCAGTTTGAAGCACCCCGGGACGCCCAAAAAAATATTTTCAGCATAAATATTGCAATAGACTATAAGATTAACCCCTAAAAGCAAAAATTAGAAAACATTGGATACACAACAACGTTTCATTAACAATAAAGACCTTGATCAGTTACGTACGGAAAATTTACAATTAAAAAAAGAACTGGAGACAGAGAAGACCCTACACGCCATGCTCTACAAAGAGTGGAAACAATTAAGTGAACAAAAGGACGCCAGGAACCACGAAGCCTATGAGAATGCCAGGCCCAAGAATCTGTTTTACAAATATGCATTTTTTGTTCTTATAGCAGCCGCTATTCCGGCTGGTTATTGGGCATATTCACGTATTCCCGGCCGTGCAAAAATTCCATCTTCGTTGTCATCTTTGCAAGTTGTTGCCGACTCCGCCAGTAATGCCACAAACATCGCACCTGCGAAGGTGGCTGCACCGGTAAACGAATCTCCCTCCGAACAAAAATCTTTACCGGCAAAAAAGGAAAATTCATCGAATAGTGAGACATCAAAACAAAAAACTGCAATTTCACAACCCATATTACAGACCAAGTCAGAATCGCCAGAAAAGAAAGAAACTTCAACTGATAGCGCTAAACAAGTTAAGACAATACCTCATAAGGCGTTAATAGAAAAGCCCCTCACGGATGACGAGAGGGATTCGATTTCTTCGGATGGATTTAGCGCCTATTTTGACCATCGTCGTAACCCTTTTAGAAGGTCATCACAGAGATACAAAGTTTGGGCACAGGGTTGGAATGAAGGTAAGTCGGAAGCTAAAAAAGTCTTAGAAAAAAATCCGTCACTAAAACACTAACGGCAAGGGTTACTCTGTATCATTAAAACCATCCAATTCATGAGAAACGGAATAGTCGCTTGATTTTAAAAATCCTGCAAAGCCAACCAATCGATATTCGAATTTAGTGAAGCCATATAACTTTATGGGCCTTTTTATAATGCGAAATTCTGCTTGTATTATGGATTCATTTTATTGAACAATTCACTAATAGATGCCGTATTTGCTTTTAACCTTGCCTCGCTAAACCCGAATGTCAATTCGTTTTTTCCTTCTTTCATTTGTTGAAACACCGAATCTACAAAATCACTTACAGCAGGATATCCATCGTGGATCCCTTTACCGCCAAGGTCAGTGTTTAAAGCCGGCGGTATCATTTCAATCACTTCAATGTGTTTGGGCAACAACATGTGCCGCAACGACAACGTGAAGGAACGGAAAAATGCTTTGGTAGCACAATATACCGGGACTTTTGAAAGAGGTACAAAAGCTAACCCTGAGGTAACATTAATAATAGTATTTAACGAAGGGAGCCTTGTAAAGAGTGTTACTAAATGAAGCGGTGCTATAACGTTCGTTGTAATTTCTTTCGTTGTTTTTTGATAAAAATCCGTGTCGCTGATATTCATCCAGTTTTGAATTCCTGCATTGTTCACCAATACATTCAAATCATTGTGATTTTCTGAAACCCAGTTATATAAATCAATGCGGTCAGCTTCTACAGACAGATCGCATACTTTAGTTATTACAGAAGGAAATTTATCAGCAACTTCTTTAAGCGCTTCTTCTCTCCTGCCGCAAATAATTACGGTATTATTTTCTTTAATGAACCTTTCGGTTAGTCCCAGGCCAATACCACTTGCACCGCCTGTAATTAAAATTTTGTTGTCAGCTAATTTCATTTTTACTTTTTTAATTTAATAGTGCAAAAGTAAATGATGAAACCAGGTTGAGTGTACTTTTAATTTCAAAACGGGCGCATATAAATGGTAGTTCATTAGTGCCGGCAGAGGCTTTTACGGCTGAAGGAAATGAGGGCTGGAAACAATACCCTACGTCAATGAAAGAGCAGGGAGACTGGGCCTTTGCAACCGGCATCAACAGGTTTGTTTTCCATACTTTTCAAAATCAATACTTGCCGGATAATTTAAAACCGGGAATGACCATGGGGCCTTATGGAGTGCATTGGGACCGGAACCAAACCTGGTGGCCAATGGTAGCCGGGTACCATAAATATATTTCCCGCTGCCAGTTTGTTTTACAGCAAGGGAGCCCGGTAGCTTATATATTGTACCTCACCCCGGAATGTTCTCCGCATGTGTTTGCCCACCGGCGTCGGCATTAATTGGTAATGAACCGATCCGAGACCGAAGAGCATACAACTTTGATGGTTGCTCGCCGGGTCAATTGCTTAGCGCCGCTGTTCAAAATAATGAGGTAGCATTTCCAAGCGGCGCCCATTACAAAATATTGGTGTTGCCTGCTATTAAAACAATGATTCCTTCATTACTCGAAAAGATCAGGACACTTATTTACGATGGGGCTATTGTAGTTGGTATGCCGCCGGAAAAATCACCATGCCTTGCCGGATATCCAACTTGCGACCATCAGGTAAAAGCATTAGCAAAGGCGATTTGGGGAACCACTGAAATACCCACTATTGAAATCACACATCCATATGGAAACGGAAAAATAATTTGGGGTGGTGAAATATCTGAAAAGACGGAGGAATTGTACCCCACTTACGATGCCACCGCAAAATTGTTGAAGAGCATGGGTGTTGCTGAAGACTTTACAGCAGAAGGCTTGCTACGCTATACCCACCGTACTACTGCAGAAAGAGATATATATTTTGTATCCAATAAATCGAACCATTTCTTAAAGACCACTTGCATTTTTCGGAATTGTGGGATCCTATCACCGGCGATATCCGGCCGCTACCTGAATTTTCACAAAGTAATGGGCAAACAAGCATTCCCCTTCAGTTTGAATCTTACCAAAGTTTCTTTATTGTTTTTACAAAGAATAGCAGTGCAAAACTGTTGCGTGGAATAACCAACTTTCCAAACGGGAAAAATATTGCGGTACTGAATACCCAATGGCAGGTATCTTTTGATACAACATGGGGCGGTCCCGCGAAAATAATTTTCCATACGCTTACAGACTCGACCACGCGAACGAGCCGGGAATAAAATATTATTCCGGGATAGCAACATACCAGCAAACTTTTTCGATAGACACTTTAAAAAAGCATAACCACAACAGATTCTACCTAAACCTGGGCGAGGTTAAAAACATAGCAAAGGTCAAACTAAATGGTAAAGACCTTGGTGTAATTTGGACCGCGCCATGGAGAGTGGATATTACTTCAGAACTTAAACAAAAGGATAACAAGTTAGAAATTCAAATAGCCAATTTATGGCCAAACAGGTTAATAGGAGATGAACAACTGCCGGATGATGAAATACAAGACGGACAATGGCCTCAATGGCTTTTAAAAGGTGAACCGAGGCCCGGTCACCGATTTACATTTACCACATTTGAACATTATCAAAAAAATGATCCGTTGTTAAAGTCCGGGCTTATGGGACCGGTTACAATTCAACAGACCGGTTTTTAAAAAAAGGGGTTATTTTCCTGCCTGAACCACCGAAGGATTTTTATTGAGATGCTTGCGTGGCTCATCGCGGTCAATTTTTTCGTCTAATATGTACCGTGAGTTGATTCGGTAAATTCTTTACTACCGGGGCGTTCGCTTATATTAACTATTTATTTAATTTTTGGCGGCGCATTATTTCATGGCATGTTCATTGTTATTAAAGATGATAATACTATTAATACCTCTATTGTAAAAGCCGGGACAGCGTGTGGGTCATGCGACAGAGATATTTTTTTCCACTGTAACTTTTAGTATGTCTTTAAAAGAAATTATCAGATCGATATCTAAGAAGGTCTTGTTTATCATGCTGGGAATAATTGTTGTTGCTATTGTTCTTTATTTTATCTGGCAACATAATAAATACAGCATTGTCAATAACAAGATTGCCGATACAATTGCTCAACAGACCGACAGCCTTTATATTATCACTTACGATTCACTTAATTTTGACGAAGTAGCCGGGCGGGCTTATTTAAAAAATATTCATATTAAGCCTGATACCAATATTATTAAAAAAACCAGGCTTGAAGACCTGCCTTATATTTTGCTGGACATAACAATCAGCTCTATAGAAGTAACAGGAGTGCAAACCGATAAGGCGCTTATTGGCGAGCAAATGATTGGAGATTCCGTTGTGATTAATAACCCTGATGTGCTGGTTTACTTTCTAAAACCGTTGCAAAAGCAAACGAATATTAATGCAGAAGCTACCAAAATGTACGAAGACATACTCGGAAATTTAAAGCGTATACAGGTAGGCGATGTTTTTATCAATAACATCCAGGGAAGCGGAGTTAATTATTTTGATAAAGAAAAAGATTTTACCCTGGGGAGCAGCAATATTCATCTTGCTGACGTATTAATCGACAGCGCCAGCAATTACGATACCAGCCGAACTTTATTTTGCAAACAGGCCATTTTAAATATTGCTTCATTTATTTCTTATAATAATAACCGGCCAGAGCTAAGGGTAAACAATGTAAATTATTCAGGTAAAGGTAAAGCGCTTACTATTGGTGGTATTGTTGTAAACCGCTTTGAAACTGATAATGGCGATAGTGTTAAATTATTGCGTGCAACCGGCCTCAGCCTTATGGGACTTAATACTAACGAGGTTGTAAAAAATAAGAATATTGCTGTTGATTCTATTGATTGTTCTTCAATAACATTTTACGAGCCACCCATAAAAAAGTCGAAAGCAGGTAGCAATAAAAAACCGGCCCGGACCGATACAACCGGCTTCAGACATGTTTATAGCGCTGATATGAAACACCTCGGTTTTCCTAAAGTGAATTTTGTTGCCGCAGAAAAAAGTAATTATAAGCTGGGAAATATCTCCATTAAAATAAATGAAGTACAGGCCGATGAAATTATGGAATTGCAGGATCATCCCATAGACTACACTAAAGAAGCGCAGATAAGCTGCGATAAAATTTCACTAAATTCCGACGATGGCTTTTATAATTACGTCGCAAATGATATTACACTCAACTCACTGCAAAAGCAGCTGGATATTGGCTCTATTGCCGTGAAGCCATTGTTAAGTGAAAAAACTTTCGCCAATAGAAACCATTTTCAAAAAGACCGCTACGATCTTTTGTTGAGAACAATTGCGCTCAAAAATATCGACATGAAAAACCTTCTCGATAAAAAAATATTTGCTTCAGATCTCACGGTTGCTAGTACCTCTTTAAAAATTTATCGTGATCTTACAAAACCATTAAGTAGTAAAAGCAAGGTTGGCAATTACCCATCTCAAATGCTTAAAAAATTAAATGTACCCGTAAATATTTCCAATGCTACTTTATCAAATGTTTTCATACAGTATACGGAGTATGAAAAAATAAGTGACAGTTCAGGCGTGGTAACTTTTGAAAATTCCAATTTACACATTGCGAACATTACCAATGTTGATAGCGCCATACACAAAAACAATGCAACTACAGTTGCGTTCAATAGCAGCATCCTGGGCAAAATTCCCGTTAAGGGACAATTTATTTTTTACCTTACCGGCAACGGCGGAAACTTCGCTGTGAATGGCCATATCCCAGGCTTTGATGCTCTTGCATTAAATAAAGTAGCGGTACCTATGGCTTTAATGCGGGTAAATACCGGCACTATCAATGGAATGGATTTTAATTTTAAGGGAAATGATTTCAGCGCTCATGGCGACTTTGTTATGAAGTATGAAAATCTTAAAGTAGATGTATTAAAAAAAGATAAAGACTCCAGGGAAATTAAGAAGAAAGGTTTAACGAGCCTTTTGGCAAATGTGATTGTAAAAAACAATAATCCCGGTAACGGTGATCTTCGTGAAAAGGACCCTTCGTACAATCGTGATATTCATAAATCGTTCTTCAATCTTATTTGGAAAACTATATTTACGGGTATGAAAGAAACCGTAGGATTGCCATAGAATTCAATGGCGTTTATGCATGCACAAGTTTGCTTATACACTTGCCGGAGTTATTTTAAATAAATTGTTTTTCCCTCCTTTGCAGATCTTACTGCTGCATCAAGTATTTCCATAGCAATAAGGTTAATGGGTAAAGATGAAGGATCGCCGGGAAGCAGTTTGTAAGTACCTCTTACTACCGAAGCTAGAAATGAAAACGGATTTTGCGCAATGGCTTTGCCGGCATCAATCGTTAGAGCTTCTTCGGGTAGGCTATCGTTAGTCCTCATGCGCATGTGAGTATTATCTCGGGTAATTATGTAACCCGTCTTTCCATAAACTTCCATATCCTTTCTGCCAAAGGGCCAGTTCCACGAAGCCTGGAGGATGGCCTGCGCCTTTGGATAAGTAACGATGATAGTGGCCTGGTCATCAACTTTTGGATACAGGTCAGGCTTTATTTGTTGAGAGACGGCAGTAACTGAAAGTGGCCGCTCCCCTTTCATCAGGTAAGTGATGAGGTCGGTTCCATAACAACCAAAATCGGTGATAGCGCCGCCACCGTTAGTAACGGGATCAGTAAGCCATTTTAAAAAATCTTTACTGCAGCCGATTTCTATTGGCCCCTGGTGGCCATCATGTATTACCATCTTCCTGATATCGCCAATAAGATTTTCATCATTAATTTTTTCATATGAATCTTTAGTGACAGGGTACCACGTAGTTTCATAGTTTGTTATTACCTGTATGCCCCATTTTTTGGCAAGCGCCTGCATTTCCTTAGCCTGTGCATAGGTAATAGCAAGCGGTTTTTCAACCATCACATCTATGTGGTGCGGTGCACAAAGCCTTACCATTTTAATATGGTCGCTTATGGGAGTAAAAACAGACACTGCCTCCGGCTTTACTTTTTTAATCATCTCATCAGCGCTGGAATATATGATAGAACGATCGAGGTGATATTGTTTCACATACCGATTAACTACAGCAATGTCGGGCTCTGCAATGCCCACAATCTCAATATCAGGATTGTGCATATTTTGAAACGCACCATGCACATGATCGTGCACGAGGCCGATAATGCCTAGTCGCAATGGTTTCACTGTAGTATTATTTTTATTAGCCTGCCCAAACGTTGAAAAAGCAATAAGAGCCATCAACGGAGAACCGATTAATTTGGTCAATAAAAATTTAATATCGAAAAGATGATGATAAAGCAATCGCATAATGTTTTTGTTAGTATGAAATGTCAAATTATAATTCAATAACTAAGTTACATTTTATAAATTATCCGCCGGCGTTGCAGTACTTACTTCCATTTATAAAATATATAATCGGTTATCAGGGGTTCCAGGCCGCTTTGCCTGAATTCTGATGCCACTTGCGCCCGGTGATAAGTAGAATGGTTAATAATTTGAAATAAGATATCTCTCACACTGTTGTCAAACACTTGTCCCTTGCTGTTTGAATATTTGATTAGTGCGTTTATATCAAATCGTTCGAGAATACGCATTGATGTATGGAAATTTTCATTATCAAGTTCCGCAAGATTGTTACTAGGATGAAGTTGCCATCGTTCATAAATATTTTCAACAGGTACTATTTTCGCATTCCAAATTTTATGCGCATTAATGATGTGACTTTGCAGGTTCAGGCACTTCTCAGACACTTTACCAGGATGGTCAACGATAGCAGCGATCACTTTTTGATTAATCGTATTGTTGTATTCAAAAAGTTCTTTAAAAAATGATTTCATGAATTCTATGCGATTTTGAGTATTGCAGTCATAGATCTTTCCGTTAATATATTAATTGTAATATTAAAAAAGATAAGTAAATTTAGAAAGTCCGTAAAATTGATAATGCAAATAATATTTGATAGGTAAATTCAGATATTCAATGACTATTCTTTTTCCCCTGTTTTTACTGCCTATAACGCCTATGAATAATCGCTAAAGACAATCTATTACAAGCTATCCTTCGACAGTCACCAGCAAGTATTATAAAAGGCCTATACAATTAAATATTTCCAAATGACTGAAATAGAAATACTGCGCTCTGCGCTGGCACAATTTGCCCAATTGGATGAAGATGATTTTAATCTTTCGCAGGAATGTTGGTCGATAAAGACTTACAAAAAGGGCGACATCTACAACCCTGTCGGAAGCATCTGCAGGTATCTGGGGTTTACTTTGCAAGGTTATTTCAGAGCTTACCTGACCAGTAAAAAAGGTGAAGAAGTAAACCTGTTTCTTTTCCCGCCTCACCAGGTGGTAGTTACTTACAAAAGTTTTATTCACAGAAGTCCCTGCGAATTTAATACGGTGGCAATGACCGATGCACGTGCTATTTGCATTACGCTTGATGATCTGCAAAGCCTGTATAACAAATCGCATGGATGGGAACGTTTTGGAAGGCTCATGGCTGAAAAGGCTTTTGACATTGCTGTTGACCGTGCCGAAAGCTTCATCTTTAAATCGGCAGAGCAACGTTATTTAGAACTAATTCAAATGCAACCTGACATTGTTGATAACATCCCTCTATACCACATTTCTTCTTATCTCGGCATTGCTGGTCCTTCTCTCAGCCGTATTCGAAAAAGAATTATGACCAAATAATACGATTTTAACCTGGGTTAAAGTTTTAGCGGATTTAGTTGTTCACTTTTGTATAATTAATCAATCACAATTAAAACAATTAAAATGGAAACAGTAGTAATGACAAACAAGGAGTCCGTTCAGGCACTCTATGATCTTTTTGGCCAGGGTAATGTACCTGCAATTCTTGATCTTGTTACCGATGACATTAAATGGACCTGCCCGGGGCCTACAAGTATTCTCCCTTATGCACAGGTTTATAACGGGAAAAAAGGAGTGGAAGAGTTTTTCAGACTAATTTATGCGAATAAGGATTTCCCTAAATTCGAAGTGAAGGAACTCATCGAAGAAGGCGATAAGGTAGTTGCGCTGGGGCATTGGGATGCAAAGTCCAGGAAAACAGGTAACTCTTATTCCGGAGATTGGGCTATGGTGTTTTATTACAGAGAAGGGAAATTATGTGAACACAGAGAATATTATGACTCATACGGTGAGGCAATGGCTTCTATATGATGAAAATTGATTTACAAAAAATTCGAGACCCGTTTCGTTTACCGCATTATGATGCCTTCATAGTGGCCAATTTACGAAACGGGTCTTTCATGTAGTGCCCGACAAGGTTATAGTTTGAATTGGTTGAGAAAATATTAATTGTTCCGGTTTTACCATTCTGTTTTTAATACTTCAAATAAATAAAAAGACAATTCGTTTATGATTATGACTGTGTTGAATTTGAATTATTATTATAGATTTACACACCATAAATAATTAAAAAGTAAATTATATTTGAAACCTGCACCAGGAAATTATAATATAAAAAATAATACCTTCAGGCCGCTCCTTTATGAAAAATCTAATCGCACTTATTACCATTTCTCTTATCATCTTTTCAGCTTGTACAAAAACGGTTACAGACAAGCCAACTCCTTTGGCAGTCTATAGCTTAGGTAACGGCAGTGGATGTACAGGAGCAACGGTTTCAGGACGATATGTAGCCGACACAGCACTTACCGGCGACAACACGGTAACAATAATGGTAGACGTTAGTGTGGCGGGCCCTTTTTGGATCAGTACTAATACAGTCAACGGAATGACGTTTAGCCAGGCAAGTACGTTTGCAGATACGGGGCGTCAAACGGTGGTGCTCACTGGGTCAGGAATACCTTTGGCGATTGACACTTCTACTTTTAAGTTAACGGCATTAAATGGCCTTGGCGATAGCTGTACCTTTTCTATCGGTACGGTTCAGGGTGTGTTACCCAATTATTATCTTACCTGTTTTCTTGACGGCGTTTATAGAAATTTTGGTGATAGCGCCGGCGCAACCAATAGCAGCATTCCCGGAAGTTCCGGTGCACCCGGGCTTGATATCAGTGGAAGGGATACTGTTATTAATTCAACGGCAAAAATTAACTTTGGTGTTAGTAACCCGGCAGGTTTAGGGCCAGGCACTTATAATGACACCAGCGTAGTAAAAGCATATTTCAATTATACAGATAATGTGGCCGAAACATGGTCCGTAAATACGACCACGCAGCCTTCTTTTATATCGCTGCAGAGACAGGCAGCGTCGGGACGATCCTGTTCCCCATGCGGGGGAACACGCTTCCTACTACGCCTTTCAG
>NZ_JBMQQG010000228.1:0-5163 GCF_057362405.1 Ginsengibacter sp. | reverse complement strand
GAACTGCCGCATAAACTGGTATCATTACTTTTTGTAATGTTGACCACCGATGTAGTAATTGATGTCGTGACGCTGTCCTTACATCCGTTTATATCTGTAACAACCAGTTTTACAGTGTACGTTCCCGAAGTAACATAACTATGCGACGTGTTTTGCTGAACATCAGTGGTTCCGTCTCCAAACGACCATTTCCATGAATTGATTGCTGAAGTATTAGTATAGCCAAGACCCTTAAAATTAAAACTGCTACATGATGTGGCACTGTCTTTAATTCTTACAGAGTCTATATTTGGTTTAAATAAAATGGTATCGACAGGGATTTTTAGGTTGAAGAGATTGATGCCGGCATTGCCAGGCGTGGTACCATAAGGATTATTGTTATCAGCAATGATAACACCATTGATTCCACCGGTATTATTCACGGCAATATTTGCCGGCACTGCACTGCTATTTGACCAAAATACTCCGGCACCTCCTCCTGCCCCCGGACCTATATGGCTGGCATTAGGAAGATAATAAACTGCTAAATCCCCGCCTTTTCCTCCGCTTACATCTACAGTGGTAGGTTGAGTTAGCGATGTATTATCAATCAGGACTGTTCCTGCGCCACCCCCGCCACCGCTTCCGTCATGGCAAAGATCAATGGGCGATAAATCACATTGATGTGCATCACCTCCCCTTGCACTTATTTTGAAGCCTCCTGAATTTATGATGGGCGATTTTATGATAATGATTCCGCCCCCATCCCCTCCATTCATTGGATCACCTCCGGCATTATCGGTATGGCCAGAGCCACCGCCGCCGCCCATAAATATTTTGTTAGTAGCATTGCTGTAAGCGAGTGGCTTGCCACCCAGGCCACGATTGTCAGTTGCCGAACCTCCACAGGCATCTAACTGGTAACCACCGTATCCACCAGCACCACCGTTTGAGCCACCTCCGCCTCCTGAATTATGTCCGTTGCCACCACCACCTCCATTTGCGGGTGAGCCTTTGCCCCAGGCAATCGGATCTCCGATGCTGGTTATAGATTCTCCTTTTTCCGCAGCGCCAGCCGTACCACGCGAATAGAAATAATCGTTGTAATTACAATAAAGTGTTGTGGTATTAGGATTAGGACTTCTGCCACCTAAAAATCCCTTGCCTGACACATCAATATCGGCATTCAATGTGGTGGTATTGGCTACAGTTAAAACCAGTACACCACCAATAGTACCATTCCACGGCAAACAGGTAAGGGTATTGTTTACGGTATAATTTTTAAAATAAGGTACCCTTATTAATTGAACTTTACCATTGGGAATATCGTACTGTCTTTTTAATACATTCAGCAGGGCAAGCGAATTTCCATTTTTTTGCTTTACAATGTTCATTTCATAATTCCCGGAATTATTATAGTTGGTGATATTTCCAAATGATGCAGTATTGGTCGAATCAATCGTTGCTCCTTTCATCTGTATTATAAGAACCGTATCGCCTGGATTATATTTCGTTGCATCAGCTACTTTCAACTCATTCTTGCAAATATCAAGTCCCAGGACGGGGGTATAATCATTAATTATTGTGCTATCTGTAACGCTTGTACAACCTCCGTACGCATTAACTTCGTCCGTATTAAGTGGCCTGTTATAAATTCTGACTTCGTCCATTGCCCCATTAAACCAATATGGATATTGAGTATTGTTTAAATGGCCAAGAAATAGATCATAGCTATTGGTAAAAGTTGCCCCATTTGCAGGCCCTGAACCAACTAATTGACAATTAACATAAATTTTTGCAGTAGCTCCGTCAGAAGTATATACAACACTATACCAATTATTTGTTTGAATGAATGGCGTATTGGAATAAGGTGTTGTATTGATCCCAAAAAAACTTTCGTGGTTTACATCTGGATTGGTGATGGAGCAGTTTTGATTATTGGTATAATAAGAATCGTCAAAGCGTATCATGTAGTTGCCAGGAAGGTAATCGCCATCACCCTTCATTACTATATTGTTCCCGTGGCATGGACCTTGGTAAAAGCCGGCGACCTTCACCCAGGCGCAAATAGAAATTTGATTTACAGAATTAAGGGAAGGACTATTAGGTATTTGAATATAATTATCAATACCATTGAAAGAATATGCACTATTAGGAATGCCAAATCTGTCTGTAGTTAAAGTTGCATTATTGAAAGCAGGATTATTCCCATTTCCACTGACATCATTGGCATTGCCATTAAATGGATAATAGGCAACTAATCCGCTGTTTAAATTTACCTGTGAAAAGGTTAGGTTAGCTGAAAATAAAGGTAAGAGGATAAGTAATAATTTTTTCATTCGGGTAACGCGATATCTACATGTAAATTAATTTGAAAACAATATAATTTTTCTGGTGAATACATTGCATCTTTTACCGCGTCATTAAAGAAATAGTCTGCAAGTAAGAAGCATCTACAAAGTAATTTAACCTTCAAAAATGATAAGGAGATTGAAAAAAGAGAAATATTCGTAAGTAATAAATACTTCATAAAAGTAGTTTTGGCAAGATGGAATGATTCCTCAATATACTGCTTATTTTATAAATGCGAAACGCCGGTATAAGATTTTGGTGTTAATTTCTTTAGTTCCTTTTTTATGGCTGGCGACACAGCTAACGTGCTGATAAATTTATGAATCACCTGTTTGGTGATATGCGAATTTCCTCTTGTTAAATCCTTCAAGGCTTCGTATGGTTTCGGATAATTTTCTCTTCTTAAAATTGTCTGTATCGCTTCGGCAACTACGGCCCAGTTATCTTCGAGGTCTGCGTCAATCTTTTGTTTATTTAAAATCAATTTTCCTAAACCTTTTTGTAATGAATTGATTGCAAGAATTGTATGGGCAACCGGTACGCCAATATTCCTGGTAACGGTAGAATCAGTTAAGTCGCGTTGTAATCTTGATACAGGAAGTTTCGCTGAAAGATGCTCCAGCAAAGCATTTGCCATGCCGAGATTTCCTTCTGCATTTTCAAAATCAATTGGATTTACCTTATGAGGCATGGCGCTACTGCCGACTTCACCTTTTTTTATTTGTTGCTTAAAGTAGTCCATACTGATATACGTCCATACATCGCGGCAAAAGTCAATGAGAATGGTATTAATTCTTTTGATATTATCAAAATGCGCGGCAAGTAAATCGTAATGCTCTATTTGTGTTGTGTATTGCTGACGCTGAATACCTAACTTATCTTCAAGGAATTTATTGGCAAATGTTATCCAGTCTTTTTTCGGGTAGGCGGCATAGTGAGCATTGAAATTCCCGGTGGCTCCGCCAAATTTTCCAGTGAAGGGGATATAACTAAATTGTTCAATCTGGCCTTCAATTCTTTCTACAAATACCATAATTTCTTTTCCCAAAATGGTTGGTGATGCTGGTTGCCCATGGGTTCTGGCCAGCATTGGAATATTTTTCCACGCTTTTGAAAGATCAATTAACTCATGTTGCAGATTTATTACTGCCGGGAGATATTCGAACTCCACGGCGTCTTTCCATAAAAGCGGAATGGCAGTGTTATTAATATCCTGCGATGTTAATCCAAAGTGGATCCATTCGCCAAGATATTCACAACCGAGTTCTTTCAGCTTTTCTTTCAAAAAGTATTCCACTGCTTTTACATCATGATTGGTAATACGCTCTGTATCCTTAATTTTTTGAGCGTCCTCCAAAGAAAAAGTTTCAATAGCTTTTAATAGTTGCTTTTTTAAGGCGGGTGTAATTTTGAAAAATTGCTGTTCCCCCAAAAAAATGAAATATTTTATTTCAACTTTAACACGGTATTTGATTAAGGCAAATTCTGAAAAATATTCGTCAAGATGTTGCAATTGTTTTCTATATCGTCCGTCAATTGGGGAAATAGCAGTAAGTGGCTGAAGTTGCATGTGCGTTGATTATTAGAATGCAAAAATTTGATCTTTTAATCATTTTCATTGCACTAAATTTGCGGCAAAATTAAAGTAATAGGTTTGGAAAGAAAAATAAGGGTTGGTGCAGTGAGTTACCTCAATACGAAACCCCTCATCTACGGTTTTGAGCATGGGATGATGAGGGAAACCGTTGAATTAAAAATAGATTTCCCTTCAAAAATAGCTTCCATGTTACTGGAAGATGACATTGATGTAGGATTGGTTCCCGTTGCAATAATTCCTGAAATGAAAGAACACTATGTTATTTCTGATTATTGCATCAGTTGCGACGGAGCCGTTGCCAGTGTTGGTTTGTTTAGTGATGTTCCTTTAAATAAAATTGAAAAAATCTTATTGGATTATCAAAGCAGAACTTCGGTAGAGTTACTTAAAATCCTGGTTAAAGATTATTGGAAAATTGATCCGGTTCTTGAAACAACAATGGGAGCATATCAAACAAAAATTTCAGGAACTACCGCTGCTCTCGTCATAGGCGACCGTGCCCTTGCTCAAAGAGAGATTTCGTCATACATTTTCGATCTTGGCCTTGAATGGAAAAAGTTTACCGGGTTGCCATTCGTTTTTGCGGCATGGATTAGCAACAAAAAGTTCGATGCAAATTTTACAGGCGCCTTTAATAAAGCCAATGCATTTGGATTGGATCATCTTGATTTGGTATTGCAGGAAAATCCATATGAGGCATTTAAACTAATGGACTACTATACAAAATTTATCAATTACAAACTGGATGATGATAAATTATCAGCTTTAGAAATTTTTATGAAAAAGCTGCAGAGATTGGCGGTCGCAAATGAAATAACTCCGTAATGCAGTAATTTTAACACTAATAAAAAACCGATGGCAGAAACTCTTGGCATGTTATGTGATAAACTCACCATTGTAAAATTAAAACAATATCATACAGATGATAAGGAGCGATTGCAAAGTTTGGACAACCAGGCATTGCAATTGCAGCAGGAAATTGATGTGTATGTAGCAGAAGCCATTAATGGAAATATTCCTCCTGAAAAATTGACTTTTAAAGCGAATAAAGTTTTTAAAAAAGAAGGGAACGAAACAAAAGACGTAACAGGCAACATCGGGGGAATTTTCTCGCAATTGGCTGACGTAAACTGCCGCCTTTGGCATGAAGTGGAAAAAGGATACGACATCGAAAATGTTCCTGTAGAAGAAAAAGACAAGATTGTGAAAATGCTTGCGGTGCTTAACCTGGAAAG
>NZ_JBMQQG010000227.1:0-5397 GCF_057362405.1 Ginsengibacter sp. | reverse complement strand
TGATCTGTCGTTAATCTATTGTTCTCGCTTTGACCTTTTGCAGATGACTTACCATCTATTATTTTATCAATCGTTTTGCGAAAGCGTTCAAAAGAAATTGGCTTCAGCAAATAATCGATAATATTAAATTCATAACTCTCTACGGCATATTCTGAATAGGCAGTTGTGAGCACAACTAACGGTGGACTGGCCAGCGACCGTAAAAAATGCAAACCAGTCATTCCGGGAAGCTGAATGTCAAGAAACATCAGGTCGACTTCGAATTGATTTAAGACTTCTTTTGCTTCCAGCGCATTATTACAAATGGCTACCAGTTCGCATGTGTCTATTTTTTGCAGGTGGCTTTGAATAACCTGCTGGGCAAGCGTTTCATCTTCAACTATTATGCATTTTATCAATCGGGTCAGTTTTTATTATTAGTGAAACCGTGTAAGCGTTCTTGCTTAAAATTACATCAAGCGTGTGAGAGTCCGGGTACAATGCTTCCAGTCTTTTCTTAGCATTTGTAATTCTTAAATCACTCTTTCTTATAGTTTCTTTATCAGTTTGAATTATATCAAGAGCATAAGATTCAGGGTAAACTAATTCAAGTAAACTGCGGCTGTTCCTGATGCCGGTTCCAGGCATTTTTTTTGCCTGTGTTTCCAGGTCGGTGTTAGTATTGTTAATTACATTTAAAACAATTTGTTCGGCACTTGCTTTTATCGTAACATAAATAAATGCGTCGTTATAGGAATTATTAAATGCATGTTTAAACCCGTTTTCAATAAATGAGATAAACAGAAAAGGTTCAATCATAACTCCCGCGGTGTCTCCTTCAACAGTAAACTGCACATCTGCTTTGTATCTTATTTTTTCAATATCGATGTAGTTCTTTATAAATTCTATTTCTTTATCTAGCGAAATTTTTTCCTCGTCGCAATCATAAATCATGTAACGCATCAGGTCAGCAAGTTTTACAACTACTTCCGGCGTCTTATCTGATTTCTGAAGGCTTAATGAATAAATACTGTTTAAAGTATTGAAGAAAAAATGCGGGTTTAACTGCGAGCGCAAATACTTTAATTTGAAATTGGCATTGTCCTTTTCAAGCGATGCGATAATAACTTTTTCGTCAAAATTTCTTTTAAGAAATGCAATGCCGGTTGCGAATGAGAGATTAATAACAAACCATAAACTCTCACGTATAAACGTAGACGAAGAGAGGGTAAAGTAAGGTTGAAAAGACTGTAGCAGAGCAAGCGGATTTTCATTAAGATGTACAAACGAATAAAGAAACCGTAGAAACACAATAACAATACCATACAAAGCTGCGGAAATAATGCTAAACCATACATACCGTTTTGTAAAAAGCAGCCACGGAATAATTGCTTTTGAATATAAAAAATAGAAAGGAAATAAAAGCAGGCTCACTAACAATAGTATCGGTAAAAATATAAGGTCCTTATAAAAAAAGGAAACAAAATTTACCAACGGATAAAATATAAAAACAAGAATCCAAAAAAATATTTCGGGTTTATAAAATGGTTTTACCGGGCGGTCGTTATCGTATTCCATAAAGAGAAAGTTTTGAGAATACTAATCTAATGAGGCTAATTCAATCGGATAAATTATTTCGACAACTTATAGAATACTTTAGATGAATAGAATATTTGGCGCGGCCTTTATATTTTTTTGGAATATTCTTTAAGCGTTTGGCTTTCACTTTTAGTTAAACTATTCATGCCGTGCTTGTTTATTTTATCAAGTATTCTATCGATTTCTTTTTGTTGATTCGCTTTTTCGAGATTGTATTGTTGGTCAATATTGTAAACTTTTTCATGGGTTTTGAAAAAGAAGTTGTCGATCAATAGGAACTGTGGCCTGGTTACTATTATGTAAATAAAAACAACTGTAGGAACTACAATAATTAAAATAGTTAAGTAGTTATCAACGAAAGCAACGGGTTCCATTAGAACGGCTACGATCATACCAACCAAAGCTCCGCCCAGGTGGGCCTCATGCCCGATATTTCCTCTCTGCGATTTAATTCCGTAGATGGAATACAGCACGAACAGAATTCCAAAAAGCCACCCGGGAATTGAAATGGGCACGAAGAATAGTCCAACACTCATTCCCGGAAACAGGGCGATAGACGCAAATATAATTCCGCATACTGCGCCGGATGCGCCAACAGAAGTGTAATCGCCGTGGTTTTTGTGCACCAACATTGTAAATAAATCACCACCAACCAAACTGGCTACATAAACTATCAAAAATTTTAATCCACCCAGGTAATCTTCAACACTCCCACTAAATAACATAAGGCTTATCATGTTGACAATAAGGTGCATCCAGCTAACATGCAGAAATCCTGAGGTAATAAGTCTTTTATAATCCTTGTTGATTAATATTTTATCAACTTCAAATTTATAACGATCAAAAAACTGTTCGTTTATAAATCCTTTATAAGAAAAGACAACATTTACAATCAATATAATTAGTGCTATTGTTCCCGTATTACTCATGATTGCTGAGGTGTGTATTATTTTTGCTAATGTTTATATTCATTAGGCAGTCCTGGAAATGGCTATTTGCTTGAACCCTCGCCAAATTTAAAATTAAAAGTTTGTAACTGTTAGGGTGGTCGGTTTTGTCCCACAACTTTCATTCCTTTTTAATTAAAAATCTTAATCTGGGAAGTCATAAGCATTTCCTTAAATCGGGTATACGTTGTCGTTACTGCCATCTCTTTGTAGCGCTTCCATATATTTCATTTCCGGCAAAGGCTTTTAAGTATATTAGCATTGCAAAAATTTTAGCTAAAGCTTCAATATTGCTGCAAATACTGAGAATAGGTTCATCATCAATAATAAAAATAAAGACTATGGCAACAACTGAATTGAAAGCCCCAGCCGCGAGTGAAAAGGAAGCAAGGCGTAACCGGAATAACGCGGTACTTGCAGGTTTCCTTGGATGGACATTGGATGCTTTTGATTTTTTCATTCTCACTTTTGTTCTCGCCACCGTTGCTACCGATTTTCGTAAGACGATTCCCGAAATGGCTTTAACGCTCACCGCCAGTCTTGCCATGCGTCCGGTTGGTGCTTTGATTTTTGGTTTGATGGCCGACAGGTATGGACGAAAGGGCCCTTTGATGATCACTATTATTTTTTATTCTGTGATGGAGATATTGTCCGGGCTGGCTCCCAACTATAGCATCTTTTTACTACTGCGTTTATTGTATGGGATCGGTATGGGCGGCGAGTGGGGCGTAGGCGCTTCGCTCGTGATGGAATCTGTATCCGTAAAACGGCGTGGATTTTTATCAGGGGTTTTGCAGGAAGGATATGCTTTAGGTTTTCTGTTGGCTGCAGGCGCTTACTATCTTATTTTTCCACGCTTCGGGTGGAGGGCGATGTTTTTTATCGGGGGCATGCCTGCTTTGGTCACCTTATTTATTCGGGCCAAAGTAAAAGAAACCGCCGCGTGGAAAGCAAACAAATCAACAGACTGGAAGGAGTATGGAATTGCGGTAAAAAAACATTGGAAGTTATTCTTGTATCTCATTCTCCTTATGTCAATGATGAATCTTATTTCTCATGGTACGCAGGATTTGTATCCAACATTTTTACAACAACAAAAACATTTTAGTCCGCATGAAACAGCCATCATAACAATGGTTTCCATGGTGGGTGCTATTTTGGGCGGGTTATTTTTTGGTTACTTGTCCGATCGGTACGGCAGAAAAAAAATGATGGCAGCTGCGGTAATTCTTGCCCTTGTATTAATTCCATTATGGCTGCTGGCCGGCGGAAGTATATTGATTGCGTTAGGCGCTTTTGGAATGCAATTTATGGTGCAGGGAGCCTGGGGAATTATTCCGGCGCATATCAATGAATTATCACCGGGACCGCTGCGTGGTTTCTTTCCTGGCTTTGCCTATCAGCTTGGTGTTTTAATTGCATCAGGCATTGCATATGTGGAAGCAGTACTTGCCCAAAGGGTGAGCTATGCTACTTCGATGGAGATACTTGCCGGCTCTGTTTTGGTTCTCGGTGCAATAGTAATCCTTGCCGGGCCAGAAGCAAAAGGAATTCATTTTCATGAAGAGGTGGCGGCGGATATTGTTATTACATGATTTATGTAATCGCTTGGAATGTCAAAAATGGACCGGCGATAAAATAAAAAATTAAATTGATCCTTTAATATCATTTGTATTTAAGGGTATGCCTTACAGTTAGTTCCTATATGTTTTTACACTAAGTGTTGGCAGGCTATCTCAAAGAAAACTTGCCGGCGAAATAATCACGCAAATTGTTCTTTATATTGATGAACTCCGGGGTCCTGGCCGGGAGCCGACTGGGAACCGCCCTTTCCGTTAATCTCCCTACGTTATCTTATTTCGATTATTTATTTTGATATAAAAAACCTTTCTTGCTCAACATTGTTTTTTTTGAAAAGTAAAAATCTATTGAGGACTTTATTCCAGGGAAAGCCCGATCGCGTATAAAACCGATTCCGCAACAAATGAAAAATGGAAGTTTTGCGCTGGCTGACATGCGTCTTTGCCAGACTTTTATTGAATAAATTGTTTTTACTTTGATCAAATTCTTCCCATTCAAACGATTCAATATGAAATTTAAAAAAAGTATTGCGCTCAGGAATTTATTCACCTGCATTTGCCTTTTTTTTTATAGCAACATCTTCGCCCAGTACAAGCCCACATGGGAATCCCTCGATACGAGGCCGGTCCCGCAATGGTACACCAATGCGAAGTTTGGAATATTTATTCATTGGGGAGTCTATTCTGTTCCTGGATATTCTTCCAAAGGCCAGTATGCCGAGTGGTATCAAAATGGTTTAAAGAGCGGTGATTCGGTAAGAATAAAATACCAGCAGGAAAATTTCGATGACCGTTCTTATTATGACCTGGTGAAAAATTTTCATGCTGAATTATTTGATCCCAATGCATGGGCGCAATTAATTGAAAAATCTGGTGCAAAATATGTTGTACTTACGTCAAAGCATCACGATGGATTTTGCTTATGGCCAAGCAAAGAAGCCGACAGGGATTGGGGTTTTCCATGGAATGCAGTATCCGCAGGCCCGCACAGGGATTTGTTGGGCGATCTTTTTAAAGCGCTTCGTAAAACTTCCGTACATGCAGGCATGTATTATTCCCTGTACGAATGGTACGATCCTTTGTGGTTAAGCGACAGGAATAAGTATGTGAGCGAACACATGTGGCCGCAAATGAAAGAACTCATCAATACCTATCAGCCTGATGTTTTCTGGACAGACGGAGAATGGGATGCGCCGGCAGCCACCTGGAAATCCCAGGAGTTTCTCGCGTGGTTGTACGATGACAGCCCTGTTAAAGATAAGGTAGTAACATATGACCGTTGGGGGAGCGGC